>JBQCEI010001036.1:0-4694 GCA_051960375.1 Aureliella sp.
CTCCACGTGTTCAAAAGTCCGATGACCGGCCGGCCGCGATAGTCTTCGTCGTCAAAGCCCATGCCTTTCAGACGCGAGCGATGGCCGAAGCTGCGCAAGTCGTCGGGGCCGAACCAGCGCCAGGAACGGAGCTTTTGCGGATCGCGGTCAGACAAGTTCGTCGCTTTCAATGGGAAGACATTTTTACCGCGGAGGGTGTGGCACTGGCTCTGCCAGTGTTTTATTTTCGAAGTTTGCAAGTAGACAGGAACATTGTGCTTTCCAATGCCAACCGGCTCGGCGTGCGTCTACTGTCAACTCTTTTGCCACTGGAACGTAGACTCGAAGCGGCCACGCTTGGTACTTCGAGTAAGAGAGCACTGGCAGAGCCAGTGCCACACAGCCGCTCCGCGGCAGGAGATCTTTTTACGCCCAGTCGAGCGGCCCGATCCAGGCTTGCTTCAGCTCGGACCAGCGACGGTCGCAGAGCGTTTGGTTGCCGGAGCGAATCACGACGCGATCGTGACTGGCCACCGAGCCCAAGCGCACCAGCGGCACATCGGCGAAGATCTTTTCAAGTTCGGCGCGAGCGCTCGCAGGGGCTTCGATCACGAAACGACTGTTCGATTCGGCAAACAGCAGCGCTGTGCTCGAGAGCTGATCTTTTTGTGCTGCAGTTGCGACGTCGACTTCGATTCCGAGCTCGCCGCCAAAGGCCATCTCGGCCAGTGCGACAGCCAGGCCACCTTCGCTGAGGTCGTGGCAAGCGCGAACGAGCCCGCGCTGAATTGCTTGATGCACGCCGGCAAAACCTTTCGCAGCCAGGCTGGCGTCGACGCGCGGCACTTGGCCTCCGCTCAGTCCGAGCACCTGGAACAAGTGCGAACCGCCGAATTCGCTCTGCGTGCGGCCGATCAGATACAGATCGTTGCCGGCCGACTTGAGGTCCATCGTCACCGCGCGAAGCACATCGTCGATCTGACCCATCGCGCTGATCAGCAGCGACGGAGGAATCGCGATCGTTTGCTTCTGGCCGCTGGGATCGATCCAGGTGAACTCGTTATTGAGACTGTCCTTGCCGCTGATAAACGGCGTTTGCCAGGCGAGCGCCAGATCGTGGCAGGCGAGCGCCGCGCGGACGAGCGTGCCGAGCGTCTCGGGGCGATCGGTGTTGCCCCAGCAGAAATTGTCGAGGATCGCCAGCCGCCTGGGATCGGCGCCGACGGCGACCGCATTGCGAACCGCTTCGTCGATCGCGCTGGCCGCCATGTGATACGGATCGAAATCGCCGTAAGCTGGATTCATGCCGCAGCTGATCACGACGCCGCGCCGACTGCCCAGGCGCGGACGCACGACGGCGGCATCGCTCGGGCCTTCGCACGACGGACCGACGAACGGTTTGACGACGCTGCCACCTTGCACTTCGTGATCGTACTGACGCACGATCCAGTGTTTGCTGGCGACGTTGAGCGAGCCGAGAATGCCGAGCAGCGCCGATTCGGTCTTGGCCTGGTCGAGCTCGGGAACGGGCGTCGCTTGCACGGGCTGAGGACGATACACGGCCGAGCGAACGGTTGGCGGCCGGCCGTCGTGCAAGAAGTGCATCGACAGCACGCCCACTTCGCGGCCTTCGTAAGTCAATCGCAAGTCGCCGGTCGGCACGAACTGGCCGATGACGCTCGCTTCAACGCCTTCGCTCGCGCAAACTTCTTTCAGCCGCTCGAGCGACTCCGGCGGAACGGACATGACCATCCGCTCTTGAGCTTCGCTGATCCAGATTTCGGTGTAGCTGAGGCCGGCGTACTTCAGCGGCGCTTTCTCGAGCCACACTTCCGCGCCGATCGTTTCGCCCATCTCGCCCACGGCGCTGCTGAAGCCGCCGGCGCCGCAATCGGTCACTGCGCTATACAGGCCTTCATCGCGAGCTTGCATTAGCACGTCGAGCACCATCTTCTCGGTGATCGCGTTGCCGATTTGAACCGAGCCGCCGGAGATCGATTCGCTCTGGCTGGTCAGTTCGGCGCTGCTGAAGGTTGCGCCGTGAATGCCGTCGCGACCCGTGCGGCCACCGATCGAGACGATGTAATCGCCGGCCCGCGGCGCTTTGTCGGCTTTGTCGACCGGCAGCAGTCCGGCGTTGCCGCAGTAGACCAGCGGGTTGCCGAGGTAACGCTTGTCGAAGTAAACCGCGCCGTTGACCGTCGGAATGCCCATGCGGTTGCCGTAGTCGCGGACCCCTTCGACAACACCCTTCATCACTCGCCGCGGATGCAAAACGCCGGGCGGCAGCGTGGCCGGATCGGTGTCGGGCGGTGCAAAGCAGAAGACGTCGGTGTTGCAGAACGGTCGGGCACCGAGGCCCGTTCCCAGCGGATCGCGAATCACGCCGCCGATGCCTGTGTTGGCTCCGCCGTAGGGTTCGATGGCGCTGGGATGATTATGCGTTTCGACTTTGAAGACGACGTGATACTCGTCGTCGAACTTGACGATGCCCGCGTTGTCTTTAAAAACTTTCACGCACCAGTCGTCGGCGCCGAGCTGAGCGCGGATCTTTTCGGTAGCTGCAAAGATCGTTTCTTTGAGCATGTTGGTGAACTGGCGCGAGCCGCGTTCATCTTCGTAGGCGATGCGGCCGGCGAGCGTCTTGTGGCTGCAGTGTTCGCTCCAGGTTTGAGCGATCGTTTCCAGTTCGATGTCGGTCGGCTCGCGGTCGAGCTGCCGGAAGTGCCGCTGGATCGTCTGCATCTCTTCCAGCGACAGATACAGTTGGCCTTCGCGGCTGAGCTTAGCAAGAGCCGCATCGTCCAGTTCGCGGATCGGCACATGCACGAGCTGGAAATTGTAGGGCGTGCCGACTTCCAGACGATCCAGATGCAGCGGACCGACAACGAGCTGCTCGATCGAATCGTTGGCGAGCAGCTTCTGGCACACGCGATCCAGGGCCGCCTGGTCGAGATTGCTCAGCCAGTATTTGCGGAGCGTGCGGACTTGCTGGACCGGCAGCTTCAAGTCCTGCAGAGCCTGCAGCGTGGTCTGCGCGACCGGGTCCATGACGCCCGGCTTGGGCAACACATGGACGACTTGCGTCAGCTGGTTGCGAGACGAGAGTAGTCGCTGATCGCCCAGCTGGCCGAAGGCAACCTGCTCGGTGATCGGGTCCGAGAGCAGCTCGGACGCTGCGCGGGAGACCGTCCTCTCGTCGAGATCGCCCGAGAGTAAGAAGCCGTGGGCAGCGGCGATTCTCAGTTCGTTTCCTAGCCCAAGATCGCGTGCTTCCGCCGCGAGTGCTTTACCAGCAGTATCTATCTGGCCATCGGCCGGAAGAATGTCAACTTCCCAAAGCGTCACGAGTTGCCTTTCCCGCTTCCAACAATTGTTCCAATCGCTCACCGTCGCCGCTTTCAAGCGCGAGCCGCCAGTGCTCCAGCATTTTGGCAAAGTTCTCCAAAGCCTGTAAGGCAGGGAGACGGTTTTCCTCGAGGATCTGACGCCACAATTTCGCGTTGCCTTTGGCCACGCGGGTCGTTCCCTTCCATCCGGGCCCGGTTAGTGGCAGCAATTCAGGCGAAGTGGCCGCCGCCAGGGCCGAAGCAACTATGTGCGGCAAATGGCTGGTTTGTGCTAAGGCCGCGTCGTGATCGGCCGGAGGCATGCAATGCGTCTGGGCTTGCAGGCTTTGCCAGAGTTTTTCCGTGCGAGCCAAACGCTCCGGCGGAGTGTGCTGGCTCGGGGTAATGATCACCAGACTGCCGTTCAGCAGATCCACGCGAGCGTGCTCGTAGCCGCTGGCCGTGCCGCCTGCCAGCGGGTGCGAACCGACGAACGGCGCGGTCGGTGCCGTGCGCTCGATTTGCTCGACGATCGTCCGCTTGGTGCTGCCTACGTCGGTGACGAGGCCATCGGGACGCATGACGCGAGCGCACTGGGCTACCAGTTCGGGGATCTGCTGGACCGGCGCGCAGCAGATCACCAGATCGGCATCGTGGGCAGCGACCACAAGCTCGGCTTCAGCTCGGTCGATCGCTCCCGTGGCGACTGCGCCGGTAGGCGGTTTGCCGGGGCGGCCCACGCCGATGACTTCCCGAGCCAAGCGCCCGCCGCGGAGAGCCAAGCCGATCGAGCCGCCCAGCAGCCCCACGCCGACGATAACGGCCTTTTCCCAAATTGGTTCTGGCGACGACACCTGCTCCACCTCACCTGCGACTCTCGTTTAGATCTTCGTCGCCCGAGTATACCAGCACATATGTGCGATGTTTGCGTCTATATAACGATTGCAGGTAAACTCGGAGGGCCTCGGGCTCTTTTTTACCGCGGAGGCGCGGAGAGCGCGGAGCAGGCAGATTGAAGAAAGCGATGGCATGCGAGATTCCGTGAGCAAGTGGTTAACACTGGGCTTGGTTTTGTTGGGCCTGGTTCAAGGTCTGCCCGTGATTGCTCAGAAGCCTGCAGCGCCGGTTGCTCAGACTGACCTAGCGCCGCGTTCGGTGCCGACGCATGAGCTGCACAACGTGTGGCGGTTGTCGGGCCGGGTGCTCAGCGGCAGCGAGCCGGAGGATGATGCCGGCTTTGCCGAGCTGGTGGCCTTGGGGGTCAAGACGATCGTCAGCGTCGACGGCATCGCCCCGCGCGTCGAGCTGGCTGAGAAGCACGGTTTGCGCTATGTGCATATTCCGATCGGTTACGACGGCGTCCCCGCCGAAGCGGCTCGGGCCCTG
>JBQCEI010001037.1:0-2054 GCA_051960375.1 Aureliella sp.
GAAGCAGAAGACACTGGCCGAGCCAGTGCCACACCGGGAAACGCGCTGGCTTCAAAACGCGTAAGCGAGGGACGGCCCCGCCACCGCGGCCTGCCAAACCTCGTTTCTTCTTGCGACGACGCATCAAGGCCGCAGCAACGGAATGGATCAACGACAGCACGAGCCAGGCAAGTCCTGCCTCTACGGCAGGTTCGACCCTCGCTTACGCGTCGGGTTACAAAAACTCGAGAAGACATTCACACGGAAGTATCTCTCAGCAGCAACCACAGGTAAGCCGCGTAAACGGCTAACAACACGGTACCTTCCCAGCGATAAACGCGGCGGCCATTGAGCAGCATCGGCAGCAGCAACACCGTCACTCCCAGCATCCACCAACAGTCGCGGCCCAACAGCGCTGGATGCACCGGCAGCGGCGCAAACAGGCCACTCAAGCCGAGAATCACCAGGATGTTGAAAAGGTTCGAACCGATCACGTTGCCGATCGCAACATCGCTACGCCCGCGGATGCTCGAGACCAGCGATGCGACGACCTCGGGCAAACCCGTACCGCAAGAAACGATCGTCAGTCCGATGACGCGTTCCGACCAGCCCACCAGGCGAGCCAGCTCGCTCGCGCCGCTGACGGTCGCTTGTGCTCCTGCGGCCAATAAGGCGACCCCCAGCGCGAGCATCGCCAAGCTCAGCCAGACGCTCGGCCGATTCTCACTCGGTAAAAGCTCTTTGACTTCGGCCGTCAGCCCCTGCTGCTCGGCGGCCGTTACTTGATGCCGGACCAGTCGCACCAGATAAGCTGTAAACGCAATGTAAACCATCAGAAAAAGCGCTGCATCGATCTGACCGACCTGGCCGTCTTGAACGACTGCCACGCACAACAGCGTCACCAGCGCAAGCACCGGATACTCCAGCGCGATCGTGTTGCCTGAGATCGGGAACGGGCGTATCACTGCGCAAAGACCGAGGATGACGCCGATGTTGAAGATGTTCGAGCCCACGACATTCGCAATGGCGATCTCGGTCCGGCCTTGGTAAGCAGCGACGCCGCTGACGGCCAGCTCTGGAACCGACGTTCCCGCAGCCACTACGGTCAGCCCAATGACCGCTGGGGTGAGCCGCAAAAGGGTCGCCAATCCCACCGCTCCCCGGAGCAGCGCTTCGCCCCCCAGGACCAGCAAGACGAGGCCCAGAACAATCAGTCCCATCGAAAGCAGCATGGCGCGGGGTCTCCTGGAAAATCAGTCCGCGCAATTGAGCTGAACTGATACGATCTTAAGGACCAAAGGTCCGTAATCCCTTAGTCCAGCCCGGCGGGATGGGATCGCTTTGCGTCCGTGGTATCCCAGCCCGCCTGGGCTGGGGATAAGCAATCGCGGGCCTTTGGCCCTAGAGTGAAATAGCCGCAAACGAGCACCAAGCCTCTTAGCCAATGCGCTCGAGCCAAGTCTCCTTGTCGATCACGTCGCTGATGAACATCTGCTGAGCAACGAGGATCGCTTCGTGCAGTTGTTCGGCGGTGACCGAGCCGGCTTTGTTGGCGACGTCGAGCGTGCCAGTGGCGTCGCGCAGGAATTCGACTTTGTAGCCGCGGTGAAAGGCTTGGCGGGCGGTCGTGTCGCAGCACACCTGAGTCATGTAGCCGGCGATGCACACGGTGTCGATGTTCCGCTCCTTCAAGAATTGCTCCAGCGGCGTACCGGTGAACGAGCCCGGCAATTGTTTGTCGATGAGGATGTCGCGGGGCCGCGACTGGACTTCGCTGTGCAATTGCCACATGTCGCTTCCCTTGCGGAAGACCGGCGCCTCGGGATCGGGCTGGTGATGACGCACTACCGCTGTAGGAATGTGCGCCTGACTGGCAGCGTCCATCACTTCGAGAATCGCCTCCAGATGGCCGACCGGATGCCGGATCGGAAAAGCCCCCTCGAAATACTCGCGCTGCACATCGATCACCAGTAGCGCTCTGCTCATTGAAAAATCCTCGCCGAGAAAATGAGTTTCATCCGCCACCAATTGTATCCGCCTCCACCCCTTCTTCGCGCCTTGGCGTCTTCGCGTGA
>JBQCEI010001038.1:0-4101 GCA_051960375.1 Aureliella sp.
GCTGATGACTTCTCGCTTGAGCGTCTTGAGATCCCAAGCTCGAATCTCCTTGGCCTGGCTCGAGCAACCGTACAGCTTGCCGTCGGGCCCCAGCGCGATACCGTTGGTCTGTCCGGTGTCGTCGTCCAAGAGCGTTTGCTTGCCGTCGGCAGTCAGCTTGTACAGCTTGGAGCCGAAGACGTCGGTAAAGTACAGCGTGCCGTCGCTATCGATCGCCAGCCCTTCGGCCCACTGGTGGCCGCTGCTGACCAGTTCCCACTCGGAGTCTTCTGGTAAGAACTTCACCGCTTCGCTGCGCGACTTGTTGCGATGCGTGGTGACTTCGATCTTGCCGTGATCTTTCCACAGCCAGCGCATCACGTCGGGAAAGATCGCAGCGCCTTGCTTGCCGTTGTGGCCCCCTTCGCCCCAAACGTGTTCGACTTCGTAGCCGCAGAATTCGAGCGAGCGCAACATCGATTGGTTGGCCATCCACCAATCGCCGCCGTAGATGTTGTTGTCGTTCGAACCATCTTGCAGGAACACTCGCAGCGGTTTCGGTTCGACTTTGCGGATCATCGTCGGGAATTCTTGCGCGCCGCGCAGGCCCACGTACGTGCCGACTGTGGTGAACACACGGCGGAACACATCGGGTCGTTGCCAGGCGACGTTGAACGCGCAGATGCCGCCCGAACTCGAACCGCAGATGCCGCGATCGTTCGGATTGTCGCTCAGCTTCAGATCGTGCTTCTCTTCGACGAAGGGAATGAATTCGTCGATCAGGAACTTGGCGTAGCGGTCGTCGATGCTGTCGTATTCATACGAACGGTTGTAGCGAGCCTGGCTGTTGTCGTTCTTGGCCGGTATGACGCCTGGGTTGATGAACAATCCGATCGTCACCGGCATCTCGCCCGAAGCGATGAGATTGTCGAAGACGTTCGGCACATTGAAGCCGCCATTGCGGCGAACATAGCCGCCACCGTCTTGAAAGACCATCAGCGCGGCCGGCTTGTCCTTGGCATACTGCTGAGGCACATACACCCAGTAGTCGCGATGCGTGCCGGGATAGAGCTTCGACTCGTTGAATTGGCCTTGGGAGATCTTGCCTTCGGGCACTCCCGGCTTTTGAACCGAATCGGGATGGACGGGGTATTCTTCCTTGGGCCGATCTTGCGCGGCGCCGATGTTCGATACGGCACAGGTGATGGCCAAACTGAGATAGCAGAATAGTCGTTTCATGGGTGAGCTCTCGCGGGGAATAGTCGCATTGGGGATGCGGGTATTTTAGACCGGGCAGCCCGAACGCGCGGAGCATTTTTACCGCGGAGACGCGGAGAGCGCGGAGAAATTCCGCGGAGAGGCCGACCTACTTCGGAGCGGCCGAGCGGCTGTAGCGATTGCGCTGCTGTGGGTTCAAGAGACCGGCTTGGTTCCATGGCTCAATCGCTTGCCTTAACCAATCGATCAATCGAGCTTTCTGTTCAACCGATCGCGAGGCAGCGCACTGCTGGATGCGCTGAGTGGCCGTGCTGACCAGCTCACGCCACTCGCTTCGCCGAGCCCCGAGAAAACCGTGTTTCAGCTCGCCCGCGCTGCGCAGGTCGCGCTCGCATTCGATCGCTCCGAGGAAATAGAAATTGCACGCCGCTGCGAACAGTTCGAAATCGGGCAAGCCGGCGTAGCAGACGCTGACCAGTTGATCGATCCAGCGCACTTCATCGACCACGTCGCGATCGTACCGAGCGAGCAGTTGGTCTTGTTCGGCAGCATCGCTGTGCAACAGGATCTCCGCAGCTCGCTCTACGCCGCTCAGCGCGTGGGCAATGCCCGTGCTGTGCAGCGGATCGATGATGCCTACGGTGCTCGGCAAGGCCAACCATCGCGTACCCGCGGCCTTGCTCCACAAGCGGCTGATGCGCGGAATCCAAGCCAGCGCGGGCTGAGCTTGGCCGTCAGAGCGTGCCAGCGGACCGATAAGCTGCGCACCGCTGAGCAGTTGGTCGAGCGTCGCATAGCGCTGCAGTTGCTCTCGCCATGCTCGGGCGGGATCGGCGGCAGCGATACCTTCCGCGTTCCAAATGCGGCTCGGCCGCGTGATCCCGACCGAAGCGATGCCGCAATCAAACCGCAACATCCACATCCAGCCATCTTCGAGCACGTGATGCTGAGCGGCATCGTCGCCATCGAATGGATCATCGCCATCCTCGAAGCCATGTTCCCGCAGCCAGCCGGTCATCGGCTGCACGCCGGTAAAATGTCCGAAGATCGAACCGGTCTGCGTGTGCAGCTCATCGTCGCAGCGCACCCCACCGGCTGCTTGCGGCACGGCGCCGGCGTTGCCCGTGGCATCGATCAACCAATCGCATGTCCAGGCGAGAGTCGCTCCATCGCAGGTGCCCGTAACTTGCCAGCCATCGCTGGTTTGTTCGATCGAGCCGACGTGCACTCCCTCGCGATAAGTCGCTCCGGCTGCACAAGCTTGCTGGCACAACCAGTGGTCGACGTCGCTGCGCATCCAGTGCGTATCGCTGACTTCGTCGCTCGCGCTGGCCGCGACCAGCAGCGATCGGCTGTGCTCGGCGTCGTCGCTGAAGTCCATTTGCGGCGAGTGGCCGTAGTAACTGAAGCCGCGCTTCTTGCCGCAGCGGAGATCAGGATACGCTCGCCGCCATGAGCCCCAGCGCGCAAGCGGTTTCAGCTCCGGCAAATCGTAACGCTCGCTGATTTGTTCGAGCAGAAAATCGGCCAGCGGCGTAGAGGATTCGCCGATGGCAAACCGCGGATGGCGACCGCGGTCGATCAGCGTCACGTCCATCCCTTGCCGAGCCAGAATCCAGGCAAGCAAGCTGCCTGCGCAGCCCGAGCCACAGATCAGTACCTGGCAGGTTTGTCTTGAAGTCTCACTGACCATATTCTTTTTTTAACGCAGAGTCGCAGAGAGAGGGACGCGGAGGTCGCAGAGAAGTTAGCTGTGGCAGAGCTGGCAGGGAATGGGAGGTTCGTTGCGGCGGGTGAGGTTCATGCGCTCGAGGCGGAGTCGTCGCGGCTCGCTGCACTGCGGGCAAGTGCCGCGGAGCTTGTTCCAATCCCAAAGGTCTGCTGTGACGACGCACCGCTGGTCGGCGATAAATTCTTGGACGATCTTCTCGAGCGACTCAGCCTGCGGCGGTTCAAACTCGCCCTGCGCGGCCAGCCACTCGAGCGCACCGTTGCCGCCGCGCACCGGAATGACGGTGACGTGGCGAGCGCCGTGTTCGATGGCAAATTCGATTGAGCGCCGGCACCACTCGAGCGCCGCTGCTTCTTCCGTCCACGGCGGCCTGAGCAGCACGAAGGCGCGAAGGTCGATCTTCCGCTGCCGCAGACCGCGAGCGGCGGTGGCGAAGTCATCGATCGTAATGCGCTTGTTCAGCTTCTTCAGCACTACCGGATCGACCGTTTCCAGCCCGAGGGCAATTTCCAGCTGGCCGCTCAAGCGCTCTTGAAAATCTTCGATCGCTGGCCAGGGAAGAATGCGCGGATGGTTTTCGACGATCACTCGCTGCATGCCGCGGACCAGCGCGGCGATTTGAGGCAAGTCCGCGGCGGGCACGTTGAGTGGATCGAAAAAGCTGCTGGCGTTGTATAGCTTGAGCCACTGCGGACGCTGGTCGCTCGAAGGATCGCTCGTCGCGTAGTCCAGACCTTGTCGAACCTGGGCGGCGATCGCTCCGGCCGGCGTTGTGCCTTCATGCGTGTAACGCCACAAATCGCACATGACGCAGCGGAAGCGGCATTCGCTGCCGCGCAGAAAGATCGTCCGTACGAGCGCCGCTCGCCCTTCGGCTGAACTGGCCTCCCATTCGTCTTGCACGTCCAAGGGGCTCAAGCCCGGCGCCGGCCGATCCACCGGCGGCCGCAGCCGCACAATCTTGTCGCTACTGAGCTCATCGGACGGCATGCGTCAGACCTAAGTTTTGAGTCGCGAAGCGACGGCATGCCATAGCCTGGGACGCGAGTCCCAGGTTCAGCGTGACATGGAGCCCTGTGAGTCGGGGGGGGGCGGGCCTCGGGGGGGATGACGAAATGCGGGGCAACAGGGGAGCAAGGCCGCGGGGGGGGGGGCCGAACGGGGGGTTGGTG
>JBQCEI010001039.1:0-2194 GCA_051960375.1 Aureliella sp.
ACGAAGGACTATCGAATTGCGGAAGCTGGGTCTGACTGCGACGAACGCTTTCCAGAAAAACATCCGAGCCGCGCTCGAGCTCGGCGGCGGCCTGTTCGCAAGCGGAACATTCCTGCAGGTGAGCCTCGATCGCCTCGCTCTGCTCCGGCGCGGCCCAGCCCGACAAATATTCCTGCAACTGGTCGCGCGATACGCACTGAGCGGTCATCATGGGTCACCTCGTTACGGTTCTATTTTTACCGCGGAAGGTTTTCCTCCGCGCCTCCGCGGTAAAAAATTCGCTATCGTCACTATTAACTTAAACGCATTGAGCGTGACACCATTTTTTTCGCGAGGGAGACGATGGCTAGTTCGGAGATGACGCGAGCCAGTCTGCTGTCGCGAGTGCGGGCACGCGATTCGTTCGCCTGGAGCGAGCTGGTCGACCTCTATGGGCCGCTGGTCGCTTACTGGTGCAGCCGCTCGGGCCTCGATAGCCACGCCTCGGCCGACTGCGTGCAAGAAGTTTTTCTGAGCGTCTCCCACGCGCTGCCGCGCTACCGGCCCCAGCGGGCCAGCGGTTCGTTCCGCGGCTGGCTCTGGACGATCACCGCCAACAAGATCAAAGACGCTGTGCGATCAGATAACCGGCGCGTGTCGGCAGCTGGCGGCAGCACGGCTCATCGGGCTTTAGAGCAAGTGGCCGATCGCGCGGAGGTGAGCGACGAGCCGACCGAAGCGACTCAGCTCGACGCGATAGTCGCCCGCGGCCTGGCTCAGATTGAATGCCAGTTCGAAACGAAGACCTGGCAGATCTTTTGGCGGAACGTCATCGACGAAGCGCCGGCCGATATCGTGGCGGGTGAATTCGGGGTGTCTCCCGCCGCGGTGCGGCAGGTTCGCAGCCGCGTTTTGCGCCGGCTCAGGCAGCAGCTGGGGGATGTGGAATGAAGAGGTTTTACCGCGGAGGACGCGGAGAGCGCGGAGGGGGTTAGATCATGGCCGCGATCGGGAGCGGCGATAGAACTGGGAACGTGATGATCGCGGGTGGCGCGGTTGCGCCATCGCCGAAGCTGATGCCAAGGCCTCGGGCGGTTTGGACGGCGGCGCCTTGCGGGTCGACTTTGTTTAGCTGGCCGATGGCGTCGGCGATCGCGACGTCGCTGATGTGGGGCGGCTGGTAACAGACCATGCGTCCGAAGGCGCCGCGTGAGACCAGCTGCATCGCGTGCACGCCGAGCTGCGTAGCCAGGAATCGGTCAAAGGGAGTAGGACTGCCGCCGCGCTGCAAATGCCCAAGCAACATGCTCCGCGTTTCACAACCGGTGCGCTCTTGCAGTTCCATCGCGACGACGTTGCCGACCCCGCCCAAGCGCACTTGGCGATCCTCGCGGCGGCGCTCGAGCGTCACCAGCTCGCGCTCGGGCAGTGCCGCTCCTTCGGCGACGACGACTAGCGCGAAATTGCGGCCGCTGGCGCGGCGCGATTCGATCTTGGCGCAGACTTGTTCAAAGCTCCAGTCGATCTCGGGAATCAAGATGCAGTCGGCTCCGCCGGCGATGCCGGCATGCAGCGCGATCCAGCCGGCGTGGCGGCCCATCACTTCCAGAACGATGATCCGCTCGTGGCTCTCGGCGGTCGTGTGCAGCCGATCGAGCGCGTCGGTCGCGCAGGCCACGGCCGAATCAAACCCAAACGTAAACGCCGTGCACGACAGATCGTTGTCGATCGTTTTCGGCACGCCGACGACCGGGATGCCTTGTTCGTGGAACTGCTGAGCCACGGCCAGCGAACCGTCGCCGCCGATGCAAATCAGGGCTGCGATGCCGAGCTCGTCGATCGTGCGCCGCACCGCAGCGATCAAGTTGCGGTCGAGTTCGATGCGCGTGTTCTCGCCCGAGACCGCGGCGAAGCGCCCTTTGTTGGTCGAGCCGAGGATGGTGCCGCCGCGCGCCAGGATGCCGCCGATGGCCGTATCGTCGAGCGGAATATAGCTGACCGGATCGACCAGACCTTCGTAACCGCGCTGGAAGCCGAGCACTTCGAAGCCCAGCTGACGCGCCGCGCGGTAGCTGCCCCGGATGACCGCATTGAGCCCAGGGCAATCGCCGCCGCTGGTAAGAATGCCGATGCGCCGAGCTTGAGTAGGTGCCACGTTGATTACCTCGCTTGAGAACGGATTTTCTACCGCGGAGATGCGGCAAAAGTGGACAAT
>JBQCEI010001040.1:0-6428 GCA_051960375.1 Aureliella sp.
CGGCAAGCCGGCTGACCCCACTCAGTTCCCGATGGGCCGCGAAGCGGCCAAAGAGGAGAAGAGCAGGACGGGCACAGTCAGCCGACTTGCCGGGTGCTGACGGCAGAGGACTGCCGTCCCACGTTGGACCACCAACTTTTCGCGCAGCCTCTGACGGTGGGGCGTGGTTGATTTGCAAGGCTAAAAGACTAGGCTGGGAAAGTTTTCAAATAGGCACCGTTCCATCTTCCCCCACCGAGCAACACGATCGAGGAATAGCATGAAGAGCATTGGTTCCTACTGGCTGCGAGCCGTTTCGCTGGCCACTCAAGCCGCAATTATCGGCCTTTGCATTTCGGCAGCGTCCTTGGCAGCCGACGACAAGGATGGCCCGACTTACACCGATCCCGACGAGGCTGGCCAGGACTACGCCATCCAGGGCGAGTTCAAAGGGACGATCAAAGGAGACGAGGAGCACACCTGGGGCGCTCAAGTGATCGCCTTGGGCAAAGGCAAGTTCCGCGTGGTCGGTTATCCGGGCGGCTTGCCCGGCGACGGCTACCTGCCGAGCGATGAAACGAAATCCGCCGAAGGCTCGCTCTCGGGCGACACGGTCACTTTCAAAGTCGAAGAGTTCGAAGGCAAGCTCAGCGGTGACGAACTGGCGATCTCGCGCGACGGCAAAACGATCGGCACCCTCAAGCGCGTGCACCGCAAAAGCGCCACGCTGGGCAAGCGACCTTCGGCTGAGGCGCTGGTGCTGTTCGACGGCACGACCGCGGACCACTTCGTCGGCGGCAAGATGACCGATGACGATCTGCTGAAGGCGGACACCTACAGCAAAGAAAAATTCGGCGATCATTCGCTGCACATCGAATTCCGCACTCCATTCCGTCCCGAAGCCCGCGGCCAGGCTCGCGGCAATAGCGGCGTCTATGTCCAAAGCCGCTATGAAGTGCAAGTGCTCGATTCGTTCGGCCTCTCGGGCGAAGACAACGAGTGCGGCGGCATCTACAAGATCGCCAAGCCCAAGGTCAACATGTGCTACCCGCCTTTGACCTGGCAAACCTACGACATCGACTTCGTTGCCGCCAAGTACGACGATTCGGGCAAGAAGACCCGCCCAGCGAAAATCACCGTCCGCCACAACGGCGTCGTCATCCATGAAGACCTGGAACTGAAGTCGGGCACTCCCGGTCGCTTACCCGAAGGCCCGAGCCCCGAGCCGCTCTACCTGCAAGGCCACGGCAACCCAGTCGTCTACCGCAACATCTGGGTGATTCAGAAGTAAGCTTCTTCCCGGCTTCCGTTTTTAACGCAGAGGCGCAGAGAGCTAAGCCCTCTCTGCGTTCTCCGCGGTCTTCTCCGCGCCTCTGCGTTAAATAAATCGGCTTTCACAGAATCGGCGGCGCGGGACACCCGAGCGCGTCGGCGATGATGCTACTCGACAACCGCGCGCCGTGACAGGCTCTGCCGCTACTTCCTTGCCGAGAAGACGGTTATGTTTTGAGTGTCGGTTCCCCTCTCAGCGGCACTGTCGATTCGGTACCCCATGCGGGCCAGTATTTGCTGCGGCTGGTCCTTCTCGCGCCAAGTCGTGTCGCGAAAGGCGATCCAGAAATGATCGCCGGTCCACCGCTGAGGGTCGCGCTCCGTTCTGACGTCCAACCAGCGGCTACGACCATGGTTCGCATAGAACTCCATCGGTGTAGCAACGAATCCCTCGACAACATAGATCGGGATGGGCTCGTTGGCCGCACCGTTTTCCGTAGTGCGGATATGGGCTACGAGCGAATCCCATGCGATCTTTTCATCGTAGTTGTCGCACTTCGCAGTAATCCCGGCCGCCAGTACCCAGATTGCAATCGCCGAAGCCCAAATCGCCCGTGCCCACGCACTGGGCATTCTGCCCCAAGCCAGGGCAATCAGAATCGCATAAGGTATCGCCACGTACATGAGTTGCCGCTCGGCCCAAACCGACTGCTTGAGCAAGTGGCTCAGTGCAAATGTCCCGACTACCGGCAGAGTGGCCAATACTGCCAAGGCGATGTACAGCGAATTCTCACGAAGCCCTTGCCTAAGAGGACGCCACCTTGCCCGTGCTGCCAACAACACGACGGGTGCCCCGAACAAAAGTAAACCCGCCAACGTGCTGCGAGGAAGAGCGAGCGTGCCATCCAATTTGCCAAAGAACCAGACGAAATGGAACAACGTCGGCTTGGTCATCCAGGCGATCTGAGACGTGGTCGATCCCCTCGTAATGCCTTCGTGAACAACGCAATACGCCCACGGTGCAAACGCGGCGACCAATCCCATGCCGACCAGAAAGACGGGGACGACCCGGTCACGCCGCATAGCCAACAGCAGCAGGAACTCTGTCCCCAGCAGAACCCATCCCCAATAGTGGCTATAAACGAGGCCAAGATTTATAACAAAAAGACTGACCCACCCTGCCCATGTGATTTGGGGGCGGTTTAGCAGGGCAGCAAAAGCCCACATACTCCAGGCAGCAAAAAACTCCAAGAGAACGAACATCCGCAAATGCTGGTCGTAGAAAATCAGGAATGCATTGGCTCCCAGCATCAAGAGAACCAGGACCGTCTCGCTCGTCTTAAGCTTGAGCTCGCGACAGAGAAGATGTAACGGAATAAGAGTTAATGATCCAATTAATACAGGCAGCGCTCGAAGCCAGACGAGCGATTCACCTCCAATTGCGATCCAAAGCTTCAGCAACAAATAGAATAGCGGAGGATGCGATATATCTTTAATGGCGGTCGTCATCAGGCCTGCAAGGTCTTGCCGTGCTGCTGCCAAACTGAACAGCTCGTCTCCATCCATGCAATACGCCGCCATTCCCCAAACGCGCATGCCGACAAAAAAGAAGTCGGCCAGCAATAACGCGACCCACCAAGAGTCCGACCGGCGCCCGCTCTGGTCGGACGGGCCTGGAACGGCCGGAACACTGTCACTCGGGTAAGCCATTGAATGATCTCCAAGTTCTCTTATTGCCGGCCGTCGCGAAGACGGTTCAAGGTGGCGAGCTTATCGCTTGAACACCATGTACTTGCTCATAAGAAAGTTCACGACGGTCCCAGCTAGGATGCCCACAATTGCCGCCGGGACTGGCCACTCGGAATAGAACTTCGAACTATGGTAAAGGACCGAAAACGTTGACCAGTTGATGATGGCGCCCAACAGGCACGACAAACAAAAGAAGATGTACTGCCGAAACAGCGGTCGGTTGCGCGCGTAGGAAAAAGTCAGCCGACGGTTGAGCCAAAAGTTCCAAGTCATAGCGACCCAGATCGCAATCGCTCGGGCGATATCCGTCGGCCAAACTAACCACAAAAGGGAAAAGGTGGCCAAGTCGACCACGGCACCTGTAGAACCGACCAATGCGAATTGCAACGGTTGTGCGAGAACTCCCAGCTTGTACTGGTAAAGCCTTTTCAGATGTTTTATGTAGAGGAACTGTTCACGAAGCGAGAGCTTGCTTTCGCCGTGCAAGCGGTCGGCGAAGTGGATTGGGATCTCGCGGATGTGCCGGCAACCGCATTTGACCATCAGTTCCAGACCGATCTTGTAGCCGACGGGATTGAGCGTTCGCGCAGCCAGAAAGGTTTCTTTGCGAAGGGCAAAGAAGCCTGACATCGGATCTCGAGCCGATGTGAGCGGCAAAGCCAAGAGCGTGGCAACTCGAGAATTCAGCCAGCGGAAAAGCCCCCAATTATCATCGGTGCTCCCGCCGGCGACATAACGACTTCCAATGACAAAGTCGGTTCCATTGGCATGCACAGCCGTATACAGCTCGGGCACCTTCTCGACCGGATGCGACAGATCGGCATCCATCACCAGGAGCACATCGCCCAGCGCCTGCCCAAGGCCGTGAATTACGGCGCTGGAGAGTCCCCGTTCTCCCTTGCGAACACAGAGCCTCACCGGATATCGCGACGCGAGCGATTCACAGACCTTGACGGTAGTGTCAGGGCTATCATCGTCGACGATCAAGATCTCGCAGTTGATCCCCGCATTATCGAGAACGTCCGACAAGCGCGGGATCAGCACCGCCAAATTTTCAGCTTCGCGGTACGTTGGCACGATCACTGACAGTTGGCACTTCTCGGGCAGGTCCACTTCAATGAGCTCCGTTGCGGTCCACGTCGTGTCGGTATTGAGCGGCCCCCGAAGGCGGGAAGCCTGAGTTTAGCCGTGCGGTGGGGCGAGTCAATCTTCCGGTGCACGTTTTGAGGAAGCCTCAAGCGGCAGCAGCCTCGGCCGCCGACCGGCCACTTCTCGGCGGCCGCTGCGGCTGAACTTGCCAACTTGGACTGGCCCGAATCGATCGAGGATGACACCAGACAAAAAGCCGCGGCAGAACCGGCTAGAGGCCGGGTAATCTGGGCGAGTGGTTCAGCCGTCTGGCACTCCTTGCCACGGTTAAGCCGGAGCGAGCGGTTCGGGAGCGGCCCAGTGATGGCCCTCGATGCGCTCTTTGCAGAAACCCGCATTGACTCCTGCGGCCGCTAAGCTAACATCATGGTCTCGCTCGCAGCCAGAGATGGCTGCCGCAAAGCGACGGGGTGTAGCTCAGCCTGGCTAGAGCGCTACGTTCGGGACGTAGAGGCCGAAGGTTCAAATCCTTTCACCCCGATTGGCCAAAGGCCAATAGAGAGTAGAGAAGAGAAAGTAGAGCAGTAGAGCGTTCGAAGCCCAGAGATTTCTCCAGGGCCGATAATCGTTCCTGACCACTCCACTTTCTCTTCCTCTACTCGGTCTACTCTCGACTTTCTACTCTCTTCTTCGGACCCAGCGAATCGGCTTTTCCGTGTGGCCGCTGCAGCGGCCTCTCGCAGACGCTCAGTTCCCGGAAACTCCTCGCCGCCCAGGAATGCCGAATGCCGAATGCCGGTGTGCCGATTCCTTGGCCGCGCCGTTTCTGTCCGGCCGTGGTCATCATGCCGTCTGTCGTCGCCAACGTGGTAAGTTATGGCATCGATCAAATATCTTGCGCTGCTGCGTGGAATCAATGTAGGCGGCAAAAACATTATCAAGATGGCCGATCTAAAAGCCTGCCTTGAAGAACTGCGCCTAGACGCCGTATCGACCTACATTCAAAGCGGAAATGTAATCTTTCAGTCCGACGAGCCAGACAAACTCGAGCTGGAACGGACCATCGAGAGCACGCTGTCGAAGGCATTCAACTCTTCATCCGCGGTTGTGGTCCTTTCGCATCGCGAGCTAAGGCAAGTCGTCAAACGTGCTCCCGAAGGATTTGGCGAGGAACCGGATCAATACCGATACGATGTTGCCTTCCTGAAAGAGCCACTGACGGCGAAAGAGATTCTGAATCAGCTCAGCTTAAAGGAAGGAGTCGATCAGGCACATGCGGGCAAGCGGGCGTTGTACTTCTCACGGTTGACCAGCCGAGCGACAGAAAGCCGTTTAAGCCGGCTTGCCTCGCTTCCGATCTATCCGCAGATGACCGCCCGCAACTGGAACACGACTTCGAAACTGCTCGCACTGCTGGACGAGGAATAGAACCGCGCGGTGTTGCTTCAGGCAGTGCACCGATCGAAAACCGGCGTTGCCGCAACCGGCGAGCCAAGTGACGGGAGACTTTTTCGGTCAAGATGTCGATTGCGGGGACGTCCGTTCGATGAACATTGAAACACAGAGGCACAGAGGGCACTGAGGAGGGAGCGAGCAGAAGCTTTGTGCCCTCTGTGCCTCTGTGTTTCAACGGTTTTGATTTGCGCGAGAATGCGCATGAGCGTATCCCCTTGCAGCCAACCGACAGATCACCCAAGAGCCCTGAGAGAAGGAGCCCCTTTCATGCAATTCAAAAACAAGATCACACCCTTCCTCGGCTTCAAAAGCGAGGCGGAAGACGCGGCGAACTTCTACGTGTCGGTGCTGCCCGACTCACGCAAGCTGCGGACGGTCAGAAACCCTGATACCGCCGCCGTCATGACGGTCGAATTCGAACTGGCCGGCATGACGTTCGTAGCCCTGAACACCGGTCAGCCGTGGCAGTTCACCGAAGCTTTTTCACTGGCCGTCGCCTGCGACACGCAAGACGAGATCGATCGTTTGTGGAACCAGCTGCTCGATGGCGGAGAGCCACTGGCCTGCGGCTGGCTGAAAGACAAGTTCGGCGTCCGCTGGCAGATCGTCCCGTCAACCATCGGACAAATGATCGGCGACCCCGACCCGGCCCGCGCCAAGCGGGTATTTGATGCCATGTGCCAAATGATCAAACTCGACTTCGCGAAGCTGGCGCAAGCCTACGAGGGCTGAGTCGCTTTGAAGCGGCAACCTGATGAGTTTTGACGTTCGTTAGCGGTAATTGGTTTTGAGTCCCGGTAGGGACGACAGCCCCATGCCGGCGGCGCGAGCCGCCGGCATGGATCAGCGCGGTGAGAGTAAGTTCCTAAGGGACGACAGAGGAA
>JBQCEI010001041.1:0-3293 GCA_051960375.1 Aureliella sp.
TCAGTCAGTTTTTTTCCACGGAGAGCACGCGCATGTCGGCTGAAGAACGTCTGACCCAGCTGGGTATCGAATTGCCACCCGCCCCCAAACCGGCCGGCGTCTACAAGCCGATCGTGATCGTTGGCAACTTGGCATACGTCTCCGGCCATGGACCGCTCAAGAGCGACGGCACGCTCATCACTGGGCGGCTGGGCGAAGATATGACTTTGGAGCAAGGGCAGCAAGCGGCTCGCCAAACCGGCTTGGCGATCCTGGCCAGCCTGCGAGCGGGGCTCGGCTCGCTCGACCGCGTGACGCGCGTCGTCAAGCTGCTGGCGCTGGTCCGCTGCACCGACAGCTTCGATCAACAGCCCGCCGTCATCAACGGTTGCAGCCAACTGTTTGCCGACGTCTTCGGAAAGGATCAAGGCGTCGGGGCTCGCAGCGCGCTGGGCACCAATTCGCTCCCCACCGGCATCGCCGTGGAGATCGAAGGGATCTTCGAGATTCAGTAACGCTCGCGCGCCATTGCCTCCGCGGTGAAAGACTTTTTACCGCGGAGGGCGCTGAGAGCGCGGAGTTAAGCCCGCGACAGGAATTCACCGGTGCGCGTATCGACTTTGATGCGCTCACCTTCTTTGATGAACTCGGGCACTTGGACAACCAGCCCGGTTTCGAGCGTGGCCGGCTTGGTGCGAGCCGTGGCCGAGTTGCCGCGAACCGCCGGATCGCACTGAGCGACGTTCAGCTCGACCGAAGCGGGCAATTGCAGCCCCACGCATTCGCCTTCGTAAATCAGAGCGAACGTCCCTTCCAACTCCTCAGTGAGGTAGTTGAGCTGCTCGCCGGCGTCTTCGATGCTCAGCGAGAACTGGTTGTAATCTTCTTGATCGAGCAAGTGGACGGCGTCTGCGTCCTTGTACATCATCTTCACGATGCGTTTGTGGAAGTCGGCCTCGTCGAGGTTATCGGTTCCCTTGCAGGTGAAGTCGACTTTCTGCCGAGTGATCAGGTCGCGGCCGCGAAACTTATAAAGCGTGGCGGCGCCGCGGGCGCTGGGCGACTGCACCGATACGCCCTCGACGATCACCGGTGCATTTTCGTGAACCACCACTCCGCCCGGTTTCAATTCCTTGGCCAACATGCCGCTGCCCCTCTATTCCCCAAAATCAAAGATTCTGTCGTTGTTTGTCAGGTTTGACCGTACGAAGCAGCGAGCATAACGCCGGAGGTCGGTTTTGACTAGCGCATCGTTTTTAACGCAGAGACGCAGAGGTAAGAGCGCTGAGGTAGGAACGCAGAGAATGAATCACCGCCGGCTGATCAGTTGCGGCGGCCCTTGCCCCGCGGCCGACGCCGCCAGCCGCGCGGGTTGCGATGGTGGGCGGCGCGGAAGTCGGGCTGCGGAAGCTTGGCGCACAGTTCGGCAAAGGCCGCTTCATCGAGCTCGTCGCGGCGCTGACCCCAGCCGCGATAGACCTTCAGCCCTTTGTTGCGAGCGACGATCTCGCGCCGCGAACGCCCCAGCGGGTCCTCGGGCCACGGGCCATCTTGCTCATGGAAATGCATCAACTCGCTGAGCACTTGCCGGAGATAGTGCCAGTAGCCCGCGTTGTCAGTTTGCACGTACAAGCGGCCCCCGGGAGCCAGGGCTCGATGGACCAGTCCTAAAAAGTCGTGGCTGAAGAGCCGCAGGTGATACTCTTCTGGGCGCGGATAAGGCTGCGGATGATAGACGTGGATTTCGGCGAGCTGCCCCGGCGGACAGTACTGGCTCAAGAAGCGCTCGCCATCGCAAACCGCCAGGCGGCAGTTTCTCAGCCCGCGCTGGTTGGCTCGCCGCGTGGCATATCGAATCACCACCGGCAACGCGTCGATGCCGATGTGGTCGACCTCCGGGCGGCGCACCGCCGAAGCGATGATGAATCGGCCATTGCCGCAGCCGATATCCAGCACGCGCGGCGCCGAGCGACCAAACAGCGCGTCGAAGTCGAGCGCTCCGTTTTCGGGCAATCGCTTCAGCGCGGTCTTGGCCCAGCGCTCCGGCGGCAGGATCACGCCCGCCAGCGGCACGCCGAACTCGCTTTCGATCGAGCCCGGCGGCAAATTCGAAGCCCGCTCGCGATCCGATTCTCGTTCCATTAACTTTCTTTACTCCGGCGCTCTCCGCGTCCTCCGCGGTGAAAAATCGCCTCTACCGCTCAGCCGCTTTGAATTGCGCCGCAGCCGCCACGTAGTGCTCGCTGCCGCGGCGAATGCGTTCCACATCGGCGTCGGTCAGTTGCCGGACAACTTTGCCCGGCACCCCCAAGACCAGCGAGCGAGGCGGGATGACCGCGCCTTCGGTCACCAGCGCCGCAGCTCCGATCAGCGAACCGGCGCCGATGCGAGCGCCGTTGAGCACCGTGGCTCGGATGCCGATGAGCACTTCGTCTTCGACCGTCGCCCCATGCACCACCGCTGCATGGCCGATCGTCACGTCGGCGCCGATCTTGCACGGAAAGCCCGGATCGGCATGCAGACAGCACAAGTCCTGCACGTTGCTGCGCGGCCCGATCGAGACCGCTTCGCAGTCGCCGCGCACGACCGCTCCAAACCAAACGCTCGCTTGTTCGCCGAGCGTCACGTTGCCGACGACGGTCGCCGTCGGCGCCACCCAAGCCGAAGCGGCTCGCAGCTCCGGCCGCACGCGCACGTCGAGATGCTCGTCGCCGTGTGATGCGTCCTCGCGCGTCGCTGCACTTGTTGCAGTTGCCTTGTGGGGGTCCGGTTGGTGATCGGCTTGCGTCTGTGGAGAATTGGATTTCATCGGTACAATGAAGCGTTTGCGACAAAGAGTTATTGCAAGGTTCCGTAGATGTCTGATCTTACTCCTTCCACGTTGATCGAGCGACTCGCCTGGCGCTATGCGGTCAAACAATTCGATCCCGCTCGCCCGATTGCTGCCGAGACATGGGCCGCGATCGAACAGAGCCTGCTCTTAGCGCCGAGCAGTTTCGGCTTGCAGCCGTGGCGGTTTCTTGTCGTCACCGATCAGCATCTGAAGGATCAAATGCCGTCGATCTCCTGGCAACAAACGCAGCCGCGCGATTGTTCGCACATGGTTGTGCTGGCGGCGCGGAAGACGATCGACGAAGAGTATATCGGCCGCTTCATCGATTCGGTGGCCGCGACGCGGAACGTCCCCCGCGAGAAGCTGATGGGTTACGAGCGAGCGATCTTGAAATCGGTCAGCGAAGTCGATCGCGAACAACACCTCGACTGGAACGCCCGCCAAGTCTACATCGCCCTGGGCCAACTCATGATGGCCGCCT
>JBQCEI010001042.1:0-2489 GCA_051960375.1 Aureliella sp.
TCTCCGCGCTAAGAAATGACCCAGCCGACAAACTGAGACGAACCCACTATCGAAAGCCTTTAGAGCATCTACTATGCCATTGAATCCGGCCGCCATCGGGCCAGCCTACTGCAACAGCGATCTGCCATGGCCTAAGCGGCAAGGCAAGGTGCGCGACGTGTACGATCTGGGCGATCAGTTATTGATCGTGAGCACCGATCGCATCAGCGCCTTTGACTGGATCTTGCCCGGAGGCATTCCCGATAAAGGACGCGTGCTGACGGGGCTGAGCCGGTTCTGGTTCGAGCGGCTGGAAGTGCCGCATCATTTGCTCGGGCTCGATCTGCCCGCAGGCGCCGATATTCCGGCTGACCAGCGAACTCAACTTGCCGGCCGCATCATGCGCACGCGCAAGGCTCGCGTCGTTCCGTTCGAGTGCGTCGTCCGCGGTTACCTCGAGGGCTCAGGCTGGAAAGAGTATCAAGAGAGCGGCAGCGTCTGCGGCATCGCTTTGCCCAGCGGCCTGCGTCAGTGCGATCGCCTGCCCGAACCGATCTTCACGCCGGCAACCAAAGCCGAGACCGGCCACGACGTGAACGTCAGCTTTGAAACGATGGCCAACGTCGTCGGCACCGAAACGGCCACGCGACTCCGCGACCTGACGCTGCAAGTCTTTCAGCGCGGCAGTCAGTGGGCCGAGTCGCGCGGCATCATCATCGCCGATACCAAACTCGAGTGGGGCTGGTGCGACGACCAGTTGATCCTGATCGACGAAGTGCTGACACCCGACAGCTCGCGTTTCTGGCCTCGCGAACATTATCAGCCGGGCAAGAGCCAACCGTCGTTCGACAAACAGTTTGTTCGCGAGTGGCTCATGCAGAGCGGCTGGGACCGCAACAGCCCGCCGCCGCAGTTGCCACCCGACGTGGTCGCTCAAACCCGCAAGCGCTACATCGATGCGTATGAGTTGCTGACCGGCGAAAGATTTGTGACTGGGCAAAGTTAGGCCGAGCCCCCCCCCCGGCCCCCTCTCCTCGAAGCGGGGCGAGGGGGAGCAAAGAAAATGTGCCGCGCCCGCCAGATATAAAGGCCTCTCTCCCCTCGCCCCGCTTCGGGGAGAGGGGCCGGAGGTGAGGGGTCTTTGGCATCACCGGCAAGCGCGGAATGAAACATACTTGAAACACCTCACCTCGGAGGTTTGCAGAAGAAACCGGACGCTAACGCGTGACGGCTGATTTATTGCAAACGCATTTGAAAAACACCTCACCTCGGAGTTCTCCCACGCATGCACGCTTTCAAAAACATCCTGGTAGCGGTCGACCTGGCTCAGCCGACGCATCCGGAACTGGAGCGGGCGCGTCAGATCGCGCGTTATTCGGATGGCACGCTGCATATCGTCGACGTGCTCCGCGACCTGAATATGGCAGCGCGTTTCTTGTCGGCCAAGTGGCAAGCGACTCATGAAGAGCTCGCGCAGGAAAAGCGCGAGCAGCTCGAGAAGCTCGCCCAAGCGTGCCGACAAGACGGCATCCAGAGCACCAGCGAATTGTTGCGAGGCCATTTTTCTCAGCAATTGCTCGAAGTGGTCAACTCGCGGCACATCGATCTGCTAGTTCGCTCGGCCAAAGGAGCCCACAGCTCCGAGGTCGGCTACCTCGGCTCGACTTCCAGCGAGCTGCTTCGCAGGGCGCCTTGTGCGCTGTGGCTGACGCAAGGCGAACATGCGGCCGGCTGCAAACGCATCCTGGCAGCCATCGATGCCACGCCCGACGACCAGGCCCACGCGGCGCTCAACCGCCAGATCCTCCGCCGCAGTCTCGATCTGGTCGAGCGCGAAGGCTGCGATCTGCAAGTTGTTTACGTCTGGGACGTGTTCGGAGCCGAGCTGCTGCGCGATCGCTTGCCCGAGAGCGAATTTGAAGAGATGCTCGAGCGCAATCGCGCCGCCCACGAGGAAAGCTACCAGCGGGTGCTCGGCGAGTTCAATCTGCATGCGCGGGACAACCACGTGCACATGCTGCGCGGCGAGCCGATAGTGGTGATTCCCGAGTTCTGCCGCAAGCGCGAGATCGACTTGATGGTTTGCGGCAGCGTATCCCGCATCGGCATCTCAGGCATAATGGTTGGCAACACCGCCAATCGCATGCTCAAGCGCATCCCTTGCTCGATCCTAGCGCTCAAGCCCGCAGCCGCGCAGTAGGTTGGTGGCCCAACGTGGGACGGCACTCCGTGCCGTCATGCACCCGCGCCAGCGGCCGACTGTGCCCGTCTAGCTCTTCTGTTCTTCTGTTTGCCGCTGCGCGGCCTTCGGGAGGAAAGTGGTGCGCGCAGAGCGGCTTGCCGGGTGCTGACGGCAAGGGACTGCCGTCCCACAGTTTGTCTAGCGACCTTTGCGGCTGCCTCAGACGGGAACGGCCGACGGAATGATCGGCGGCGTCAGCGTTGGCCAGCCGAACAGTAGCACATCAGGCCCTTGACGTGCTGGACCCGGCAAGTCGCTCAGCCTTCAC
>JBQCEI010001043.1:0-9432 GCA_051960375.1 Aureliella sp.
AGACACGAAGACACCAAGAACAGCTTGATCATTTCCTCGGATGGAACCAATGACGACGCAACCCTTCGTCCACTTGCACTGCCATAGCCACTACAGCCTGCTCGACGGCGCGAGCTCGATCAAGAAACTGGTCCAGCGCGCCAAGCAGCATGGCATGAACGCGCTGGCGCTGACCGACCACGGCAATCTGCACGGTGCGCTCGAGTTCTACAAAACGGCCAAGGCGGAAGGGATCAATCCGATCATCGGCTATGAAGCCTACGTGGCCCCGGGTAGCCGCTTCACGCGCGGGGACGCCTCCAGCTCGAAAGAAGCCGCCTATCACTTGACGCTCCTAGCCAAGGATCGCACCGGCTTTAAGAACCTCGTGCGACTAGCGTCCAAGGCCAGCCTCGAGGGCTTTTACTTCAAGCCGCGCATCGACCGCGAACTGCTGGCCGAATTCAACGAAGGCATCATCTGCCTGAGCGGCTGCGTATCGAGCGAGTTTTCCAGGGCGATTCTCAGAGGGGGCGACACGTCGAGCCTCGAGCATGAAGCGGCCGAGATCGCCCGCTGGTTCTCGAGCATCTTCGGCGATCGCTACTTCATCGAGATCATGAACAACGGCCTGCCGATTCAGCGGCAGCAACTGGAAGGGGCGGTCGACATCGCCAACCGCTTGGGGCTGCCGTTGGTGGCGACCAGCGACGCGCATTACGTCGACCGCGAAGACGCCGAAATCCAGGACGTCATGCTGTGCATCAACACCGGCAAGTTCCGCACGGATACCAACCGGATGAAGATGGAGGGTGACGAGTTTTACTTGCGTCCGCCGGCCGAGATGTATGCCCACTTTCAGGGGCTGGAAGAGGCAGTGGCTCGCAGCCAGCAAATCGCTGACTCGGTCGCGATCGATCTGGAGTTGGGCAAACGCAACTTTCCGCGTTACAGCCTGCCGCCGGAGCGCGACGCCGACGACTACTTGCGCGAAATCTGCATCATCGGACTCAAGGACCGCTATCGCGACAACGAAGAGATGCTGCCCGGCGGCGAGCTCTCGGAAGTTGTCCAGAAGCGGCTCGACCGCGAGCTGGGGGTGATCAAGAAGCTGGGCTTTGCCAACTACTTCTTGATCGTGTGGGACTTCGTGCGGCACGCCCGTGAGATCGGCGTTCCGGCCACGGCCCGCGGTAGCGGTGTGGGCGCTCTGGTGTGCTACGCGCTCTATCTGAGCCACGTCTGCCCGATCCGGTACGACTTGCTGTTCGAACGCTTCCTCGACGAAAACCGTCTGGAAGCGCCCGATATCGATATCGACTTCTGCAAGGACCGCCGCGGCGAGATCATTCAGTACGTTCGCGACAAGTACGGCGAGGACAACGTCGCTCAGATCGGCACCTTCGGAACGCTGCAAGCCCGCGCGGCGATCAAGGACGTGGGCCGGGCTTTGGGGATTCCGCTGCAGATCGTCAATCAGATCACCGAGATGGTGCCCGACGAACTGAAGATCACCATCACCAAGGCGCTCGATCAGAACGAGGACTTGCGGCGACTGTACGAAGTCGATCGCGACGTCAAGGAACTGCTCGACATCGCTCGCAAGCTCGAGGGACTCGCCCGCAACATCGGCACGCACGCTGCGGCGGTGGTGATCGCCGACAAGCCTCTCACGGAGTACGTGCCGCTGAGCCGCGTCTCGGGCAAGAGCGACATCATCACCCAGTGGTCGATGGGCGACGTCGAAGCGGCCGGGCTCTTGAAGATGGACTTCCTGGGTCTGCGCAACTTGACGATCCTCTCCAAAGCGGTCGACATCATCAAGCAGACGACCGGCAAGGATCTGGACATCCTGCGTTTGCCGCTCGATGACAAGGCGACGTTTGCCCTGTTGCAGCGCGGCGAAACAAAAGGCGTGTTCCAGCTCGAAAGCGGCGGCATCCGCGATTTGCTGCAGCGGATGAAGCCCGACCACTTCCGCGACATCATCGCCACCAACGCCCTCTATCGACCCGGTCCGCTCGAGGGCGGCATGGTCGACGACTACGTGGCCGTCAAGCACAAACGCAAAGAGGCGGTGTACCTGCACCCGGTCCTCAAAGAGATCTTGGAAGAAACCAACGGCGTGATGGTTTACCAAGAGCAGGTCATGCGGATTCTCAACGGCCTGGGCGGAATCGAACTGGCCTCTGCGTACACGTGCATCAAAGCGATCAGCAAGAAGAAAGAAGACCTGATCGCCAAGAACGAAACCAAGTTCATCGAAGGGGCGACCGAGAAGGGACTGTCGGAAAAGCAAGCCCGCGAAATGTGGGAGATGATTCTCAAGTTCGCCGGCTACGGCTTCAACAAGAGCCACTCGACGGCGTACGCCCTGCTGGCCTATCAGACGGCTTTTCTCAAAGCTCACTTTTCAGTCGAGTTCATGGCCGCGCTTCTCTCGGGCGACATCCCGGGGCGCAACTTCAAGCGCAAGGACTCGCTGGTCGAGCACATCGAAGACTGCGCCCGCATGGGGATCGAAGTGGTGGCCCCGAGCGTCAACACGGCCGACATCGACTTCACGGTCAAAGACGGCAAGATCTTCTTCGGGCTCTCGGCCATCAAAGGCTGCGGCGGTTCGTCGGGTGAAGCGATCGTGGCGGCCCGCAGCGCCGGCGGTGACTTCAAAGACATCTTCGAATTCTGCGAGCGCGTCGATCCTTCGGCTTGTAACCGCGCGACGATCGAAACGCTGATCAAAGCTGGCGCGATGGATTGCTTCGGCGCTCGCCGAGCACAGCTGATGGCTGTCGTCGAGAAAGCCATCCAAGCCGGCGCCGCTGCACTGGCTGATAAAAAGAGCGGGCAAATGAACTTCTTCGACGACATAGAAGAAGACACCAAGGCCGGTGGGCCCGTCGCGCAAGTCCTGCCTGATATTCCCGAGTTCCCCGAGACGACTCGCCTGGCCATGGAGAAGGAAGTGCTCGGCATGTACTTGTCGAGCCATCCGCTGGCCCAGTTCGCCAACCAGTTGCGCTCGTTCACCACGCACAACTCAGCGCAGCTGAAGAACTGCAAGGACCGTCAGGAAATTATGGTCGGCGGCATGATCTCATCGATCAAGCTGGCCAACACCCGCAATCCCAAGCCCGGTCAGCCGAGCAAGTATGCCAACTTCGACCTCGAAGACATGGAAGGCAACGCTCGCTGCATCCTCTGGCCCGATGGCTACGCGACGCAAGGCGAACAGATCGTCGCCGAAGCGATCGTGATCATGCGGGTGACGGTCGACAAACGTGGCGGGGGCGACGAAGTGAATCTCATCGTCAACGAAGTCATCCCGATCGACCAGGCCGCCAGCCGTTTCACCGCTGGCATGCGCATCAACCTGAGCGAAGATCGCCATCCGGTTGACACGCTGCCGCGACTGACCGAGATCCTCCGCGGCTACCCCGGCAAGCTCGACGTGCAGCTGGCCCTCGAACTGACCAGCGGCGAGATCGTGCACATCAAATCGCGCAAGCACAAAGTCGAGATCACCCCCGAGCTCCGCACTCGCCTCGACGATCTGCTCGGCGCCGAAAGCCACCGCCTGATCATGACCCCGCCCCAAGACAAAAACGGCGGTGGCGAACGCCGCTGGAGCAAGAACTAGTTTTCCGCAAAGAGTTTTTACCGCGGAGAGCGCGGAGAGAAGAATAAAACTCCTCCGCGCTCTCCGCGTCCTCCGCGGTAAAAAAATCACTCAACAAAAATCGGCGGCGTGTTCTTTTCAAAACACGCCGCCGCTCTATTTGCTGAGGCCTGACGCCTGACGCCTGAAGCCTGCCTAGCTGCATCCCATCGAGTTGCCGCAGTTGTGGCAGAGGTAGCAGTTGCCGTTGCGGACGGTGATCGAGCCGCAGTTGTCGCAGGTCGGGGCGTCGGACTGGAAGCGGGCGAACTGAGCGTTGCGGTTGTTGCCGTTCTCGTTCATGATCGCGCCGGCTTGTTCGAGCCTTTCGCTGTCGATGATCGTCAGGCTGCGAGCCAGTCGAGCCGAGGTGGTGATCGACGTATCGACCGGACCGCCGTTGCCATCGACCTTCTTGGCAGCCGACTTCTTCGACGTCGTCGCCTTGGCCGCCGCTTCCTTGGCCGCTGCTGCGAACGTTTCGCTCAGCGAGCTGCCGCGGGCGATCGAAGCTCGTTCGCCGGCTGCGAGAGCTGCGTTGCCCGTCGTCGCCTTCACCGTGTTGGGAACGGCGCCATGCACCGTCGCTTCGCCGCTCTCGCCCTTGGCTGCAGTAGTCGTTGAAGCAGTGGTCGTCGCAGAGCTTTCATCAGCTGCCGGTGCAGCGGTGCTGCTCGACTTGCTGGCAGCAGCTTCAGCCGGTTTGCCCGCAGCGGCCGCGGTGCTCGCTTCGGCCTTGAGCGTGCCGGTCATCGCTTCGCGGTAGCCGGCGATGAAGTTGATGCCGAGCCAGCGGAAGATGTAATCGACCATGCTCTTGGCGATGCGGATGTCCGGGTTGGTCGTGTGGCCCATCGGTTCAAACCGCGTGTGGCTGAACTTGTTGACCAGGACTTCCAGCGGCACGCCGTACTGCAGCGACAGCGAGATCGCCGTGCCGAAGCTGTCCATCAAGCCGCCGACGGTGCTCCCCTCTTTGGCCATCGTGATGAACAGTTCGCCCGGCCGGCCATCGGGATAGAGGCCCACGTTGAGGTAACCTTCGTGGCCGCTGATGTTGAACTTGTGCGTCACCGACTGCCGCGTATCGGGCAGGCGTTCGCGGCGCGGCTTGTAGACGATCTTCTCGACGGTCTTTTCGGCTGCCTTGTCCCCTTCGGTCTTGGTCGACAGCGGCTGGCTCTGCTTCGAACCGTCGCGATAAATGGCGATCGCTTTCAAACCCAGTTCCCAGCCCCAGAAGTAGGCGTCGGCGATGTCCTGGATCGTCACGTCGCTCGGCATGTTGACCGTCTTGGAGATCGCTCCGGAGAGGAACGGCTGAGCGGCGGCCATCATCTGCACGTGCGCTTGCCAGGCGATGCTCCGCGTTCCCTTGGCCGGCTTGAAGGCACAGTCGAACACGACCAAATGCTCGTCCTTGACGAACGGAGCCCCTTCGATTGTGTCGTTGGCATCGATGTACTCGATGATCGCTTTGACTTGGTCCGGGGTGTAGCCGAGCGTTTCCAAGCCGAGGGCGACCGAGCGGTTGACGATCTTCATCATGCCGCCGCCGGCCAGCTGCTTGTACTTGACCAGCGCAATGTCGGGCTCGATGCCGGTCGTGTCGCAGTCCATCATGAAGCTGATCGTGCCGGTCGGCGCGAGCACCGTCGCTTGCGCGTTGCGGAAGCCGTACTTCTCGCCCAGCTCGAGCACCTTGTCCCACAGATCGCGAGCCGCGTCCTTGAGGTACTCGGGGCCCGCATCTTCGATCTTGTCGACCGCTTCGCGATGCATGCGCATCACGCGGCCCATCGGCTGGCGGTTGGCTGAGTAGCGTTCGAACGGTCCGACGACACCGGCCATTTCGGCGCTGGTCAGGTTGGCCGCTCCGTGCAGCAGCGCGGTCAGCGATCCGCAGATGCCGCGAGCTTCGTCCGAGTCGTACGCCGCGCCGGCGGTCATGATGAGGCTGCCAAGGTTCGAGTAACCCAGGCCCAGCGGGCGGTACATGTGGCTGTTCAGCGCGATGCGGTCGGTCGGATAGCTGGCGTGATCGACCAGGATTTCCTGAGCGATGAAGAAGATGCGGCAAGCAGCGGTAAAGCCATCGACATCGAACGTGCCGTCCGCCTGCCGGAACTTCATCAGGTTGATGCTGGCCAAGTTGCACGCCGTGTTATCGAGGAACATGTATTCCGAGCACGGGTTGCTGGCGTTGATCGGACCCGAGTTCGGGCAAGTGTGCCACTTGTTGATCGTCGTGTCGTACTGCACGCCCGGATCGCCGCAGTGCCATGCGCAGTCGGCCATGCGATTGAGCAGTTCGCGGGCATCGTATTCGGGCGGAGTGCCGCGAGCCTTGTCGCTGACCCAAGTCGTGCGCCACTTCTTGCCTTCGCGAACCGCGTTCATGAAGTCGTCCGAGACGCGCACCGAGAGGTTGGCGTTCTGGAAACAGACCGAGGAATACGCTTCGCCGTTGAAGTTGGCTTCGTAACCTTCGCGGATGAGTGCGTGCGCCTTCTGCTCTTCGCGCCACTTGCACTCGATGAATTCCATGATGTCCGGGTGCGAGATCTTCAGCGACTGCATCTTGGCCGCGCGGCGGGTTTTGCCGCCGCTCTTGACGACGCCGGCGATCGCATCGTAGACGCGCATGAACGAGAGCGGCCCCGATGGCGTGCCGCCGCCGGAGAGCTTTTCACGGCTGCTGCGGATCGTCGATAAGTCGGTGCCGGTGCCGCTGCCAAACTTGAACAGCTTGGCCTCGCTGGCTGCCAGCCGCATGATGTCTTCCATGTTGTCTTCGACGCTCTGGATGAAGCACGCCGAGCCTTGCGGAAACTCGTACGGGTTCTCAGGCTGTTCGACTTCGCCGCTCTCGCGGTTGAAGCGGTAGGTGCACTTGGCGCCGGTGACGCCGTACTGCTGATAGAGTCCGACGTTGAACCACACCGGCGAATTGAACGAACCGATCTGGTGCAGACACAGGAACGACAGTTCGCGATAGAACCGCTCGCCGTCGGCCGGCGTATCGAAGTAACCGTCCTCCAGACCCCAGTCGGCCAGAGTGCGGGCCACGCGATGGATCAGCTGACGAACACTCTTCTCGCGCTGGGCCGTGCCGGGCTCGCCGTAGAAATACTTGCTGACCACGACGTTGGTTGCCAACTGGCTCCAGGTGGCCGGAATTTCGCAGTCGGTCTGTTCGAACAGCGGCTTGCCGTTCTCGTCTTTGATCACTGCCCGACGGATTTCCCAGTCGACCGTTTCAAACGGATCGGCAACTTCCTCCGGACAGAAGCGGCTATCGATGTGTAGGCCCATTCGAGTGCCTCGCAAGTCGGAAGAAAATCGTGCGCGACGCTGGTTGCGCCCGGCTTCAACAGTGGCCATCCTGAAAAACTCCTTCATCCACAATAGCTGAGAAAAGTGAATTGACCGCGGAGTTTCGCGCTATGGCTCGACACGTTGGGTCACACTCAGAGTGGCCGCAGATCGCGGACCAGGCTCTGGCAAATGACTCGTCAAACGACCCAACATGCTTGTCCCGCAAAACCCGTTCTAGCCCGGCTCGGTGGGCGTGGTGCATCTTGCACTGCGCGGCGTTTCCGTCCGCTGGCGAAAGATTCCTGTACCCGTTTAACTAACCGTCCCAACCACTACCTGTAGTGCCTGCGAGTTGTGCTTGCACTACATGTAGCGACGGAGGAATCTTAACGAGTGACTAAGGGTTGTCAAAATAGCACCTTGACCAAGTCGCAACTCGTTGTTTTGCAACGGTTTGCATCAACCCGGCCACCGCCCGAGCCACGCCCCGCTGCCGGTGGAGCGTCGCAATAAGCATTTTGCCAGCAACGGGTTATGAACAAAAAATGCACAGCTCCGAGGCGCTCTTTTGATGAAGAATTGCTTTCAAAAAAATGAAAATCGGCGGAGCCGCTGTGAAGATGGGTTGTCTGGCGAGGTTTGGCTAACTGCGGCCTCGCTGCTACAGGTGAAACAAAAAGGACACTTTGTCAGTTGCTAGCAACGGGGGGCGACGTGGGAAACCGGCCTTCTTCGTGTCTTGGTGTCTTCGTGGTTCATTGAAGAGGTATCACCACCAAGGCACGAAGACACAAAGAAACCTGTCCAGAAATTGAACATCGCGGCGGACCGAGAAACGTGTAGAATGCTCGGTTTGTTCAGATGTGGAAAACTTGGTGCGGAACGATCGAGCGATGGCGGACCAGCAGACGGAAACCGAATTGAAGAAACTGTACATCGAGACCGTGGGCTGTCAGATGAACGTGCTCGACAGCGAAATGGTCGTCGCCAGCCTCAAGCGCCAAGGCTACGAACTGACCGGCTCGATCGACGCCGCCGATACGATCCTGTTTAACACCTGCAGCGTCCGCGAGCACGCCGAGGAAAAGGTGTACACCAACCTGGCGCACCTCAAGCGCATGAAGTTGGCTCATCCCGAGAAGATCATCGGTGTGATGGGCTGCATGGCGCAGAAGGATCAAAAGCTGGTCTTCGATCGAGCCCCCTACGTCGACATCGTCGTCGGCCCCGGACAACTGCACCGCGTCCCGGAACTGCTTACCAAAGTCTCGGCCGGCGAGGGGAAGCAGATGGCCGTCTCGCTCGGACGCCGCGATGGCGCGGCCGAAGCGATCCGCCGCAGCCACGAAACGTTCGATCCGCTCCGCGACCCGACGATGCGGCCGACACCCTTTCAGGCCTACTTGCGCATTCAGATCGGCTGCGACAAGTTCTGCACGTACTGCATCGTGCCGATGACTCGCGGACCGGAGCAGGGAAGGCCGCCCGAGCAGATCGTAGCCGAAGCGAAAGTTCTGGCTGAGCAGGGCTGCAAGGAAATCATCCTGCTCGGTCAAACGGTCAACAGCTATTCCTACCGGGACGGCGACCAGACGACGCGCCTGGCCGACTTGCTCGAGATGATCCATCCGATCGAAGGCATCGAGCGGATCAAGTTCGTGACCAATTATCCGAAGGACATGACCGCTCCGCTGCTCGAGACGATCCGCGACTTGCCCAAGTGCTCGCCGTATCTGCACGTGCCAGCCCAGAGCGGCTCGGACGCGGTGCTCAAGCGGATGAAGCGCGGTTACACCGTCGGCGACTACCGCGAGATGATGCAGCGCATTGGCGAGATCCTCCCCGAGGCGGCCGTGTCGAGCGATTTCATCGTCGGCTTCTGCGGCGAGACCGACGAAGATTTCCAGCAGACGGTCGAACTGGTAAAGGAATGCCGCTTCAAGAACAGCTTTATCTTCCAGTATTCGGTGCGGCCCGGAACGCGCGGGGCGGAGCTGTACGAAGACGATGTGCCGGCCGAGGTGAAGCTGGCTCGCAACAACGAGCTGCTGGCCGTGCAGAATGCGATCTGCCAGGAAGACAATCTGCAATTCCTCGGAAAGAGGGTCGAAGTTCTGGTTGAAGGGCCAAGCAAACTTGCCTTCCGCCGAAATGAAGTGGGAGAGGTTTGTCAGATGACCGGCCGAACGCGCTGCGACCGCATCGTCGTTTGGGAAGGCAACCAGCGCCAAGCCGGCGCGCTGCTGCCGGTGCTGATCCACGACGCGAGCAGCCATACGCTCTTCGGCGCCGTCGAAACGACCGAAGCGGGCCCCGAGTTGTTCGGTTTGAGCGCGCTGGCGGGGCGGTAGGCGTCTTCCTCTGCGCTCTCCGCGCCTCCGCGGTAAAACCAGAACGCCTCGTAGGTGCCGGCGTTTGGGGTAACGTATTCAATGAAATGCCATGAGCCGACGCGCGTTGTGGGCACAGCGGATTGA
>JBQCEI010001044.1:0-3033 GCA_051960375.1 Aureliella sp.
ACGGACTATAGCTTGATCGAGAAGTTGGACGACGGCTCATCCAAGCAGTTGCAGGAATTCAATGTCCTCCAGCCCGGGAAAGTGAAGACACGTCGCGATCGCTGACGCGTAAATACCGACCACGCTGGGTGCATTGAATGACTCCTTCGCGACTTCGCGTGAAAACGCGGTCGCAGTGGCAAGCGTTCTTGTTTGAGGTATCGGCCACTATGACAACTATACGCCTACTGCTCGCGTTAATAATTTTTCTCCTTGACTTGGCGCTGAAGTTTGCCGTAGGTGAACTGTTGATTCGAGTAGTCTGGTTGTGCGCTGCTTACCCGTTCGGATTTTCGTTCGGCACTGGATGGATTATCGCATCTGCACTGGTAGGGGTCGCGATCGTCGGCTTCTTCGACGGTTGCGATATAATCTTGAACGGTATTGCAAAACGCTTGGCTGAGTCACCGCAGAAGCGGACGAACAATTCGATGAACTCAAGCGACGGATCAAGCGTTTCCTGAAATCAGGTCTTCGGCCGCCGCTGGGTTATGGGTGGCGTTATGGCGTGACGGACTAGATATGCCTCGCACCGACAAGCTGCTCGCCGCGATTGATCACGCCTTCGCATCAGTCCCTCGCCCGCCGCGGTTCACTCATTGCACATGCGATGAGTGCGAAGGAATTTCCAGGCGCTTGCAGGCCAAAACACGGGACTTGATTAGCCAGGAGGATCTGCAATCCCTATGTTTGCTATCGCCAGAAGGCCTTACCTACCTTGCGCCTGCGCTGATGCGAATGTGCTTAGAAACTGCGCCAGACCGGGCAGGTGACGCCTGCACGCAGTTCGTGGAATCCGAGCTTGGGCAGCCGCTTGGCCACAAGCCCTTTCCCGTGATGCATCCGAGATTCTCTCCCCTAACCGCCGACCAGATTGAGGCAATTCTTACCTTCCTGAAACATCTCGGACAGATCTGGTATCCTAACGAATCGGACATCCCTCGTCCGCTGAAGCGAGCCATTGCGAACTGGTCGCACTTTGCGGGAAAGTCGGTGCCGTGATTCGCGGCGGCCATAAAGCGATGGGCCTAGTCCTCGGGCATCTGATAATTGACAGTGTGCCCAATCCCTTCGCACAAGTAGAAGCTGGGTCTGGCGTTAAGCCAGCCAAATGACCAAGCGATCGGCTCAGTCCTCCAATCACGGGTTAATTGACCGCGATGCCAAATGCCTTCGGGCCAGTTCATCGCTGCCGTTTTTCCAATGACATTCCATGAGAACTACTCCACTCATCGCGCTGATATTTTTGGCCCTCGGCTGCTCGGAACGCGAGACTTTCATGGAGCCTGCGCCGCCAACGGTCGTCGGAGTTGACTCCGATGCGAACGAGCCGCGATTCGTTTTCGTTGCACCCGATGGTTTCGAGTGGAGCAACGACCATCGAACCTGGTCCAGCGAAGCGACTCGCACGAGCATCACGCTGGCTCACGCACCGGGAACGTCGTTTCAATCGGTTGTCGACGACTTCACTGCGGATCGGATGCAGTCAGCCGGTATGGAGCTCATCAAAAAGGAAACTCGTGACGTCGATGGTCGACCGACTTTGTTCGTCCAAGGAAACCGACTTAATACAAGCTATCCGCAGCAATTCTGTACGGTCGCCTACGGTACGACGACAGGCTGTGCGCAAATCACCGCCATCTACCCAGCGGATTTGCCTGAGGAAATGAAGGCCCAAATCGAGACTTCGCTATTGCAATCCAAATACGAGGCGCCCAATTAGGCAACAACCGAGCGATCGACCGTTCGTCAGGCGATGGAATCAGCCGCAGGGCGTTAGCCCGCGGCTTGCGGCTTTTAAGATGTGGAACCGGACGCTAACGCGTGCCGGCTGATTAAATCAGCAGTCTCCTTTGGGCGAGGTCATCGCCAGCGACTATGCACAGAACTGGCGTCTATGAATGCATACGAAATCCTTCGCGACGTTCATCGAATCGGCAGCCGCGTATCCGGCACGGTGATGAGTCGCGACGTGCCCGAAATGCGGCACGGCGTCCCGTGCGGTCAGCTGGAGATCAAGACACAAACGGCCTATCGGGCGCTGCTCCCTTATTCGAATCTGGTCGACGAATTCTCATCCTTCTCGCCGGAAGTCATTCCCGAGATCGGTGCTCATATTGACGCAGTGGTAGACAACTTCGTCGACGGAGCAATTTACCTAAGCTCCAAACCGAGCGATCTCGACGAGTCGTCGATCCGAAAGTGGGAGCAATACTACGACTACATCGCTTCGCTGACCGTTGGCCACGTGGTATCAGGTATCGTTGAACGAGCAATGCCGTTCGGTCTATTCGTGAACATTGGCGGCCCGTTTCTCGGTCTGATCGATATCGCCCACACGCGCATCAATGGTGGCGTTCAACTGCCTGGCGACGTCTCTGATTGGCCGGCGGTAGGAGATCCAATACAATGTTGCATCGCCTACTTTCGGTTTCGCAACCAACAAATCGGCCTTGGATGGTTGCCCGAAAACGATGCGTAACAACTCGATGCACGCACGTCGCCGAACGGGTGTTGTGGCAATAGTGAATACGCGATGCCGATCCCTTCGGGCGAGGTCATCGCTGGCGTTCTGCCATCGATATCGAAGTGTGATGACCCATGGGCGCTTCTAGCTGGCACTACGTCACTCCGTTCCATGAGAACCCGGATGCCGCGCTTCAGCAGCTTCGGAGCGAAGTGTTTCAATCGGGGCGCTATGGTGATCCGTTCGCCAATGTAAGCCTCTGGTCGCAGCTCAAGAGTATGCCCCTAGCCGTGAAGCTTATCGTAATCGCTGCAAAGAGCTTCTATTCCGCATCAAGCTTCGCGACGTGGGTTGCTCGTGGCTGTAGGAGTCCCCGCTCGATCGAAGAGGCTGTTGCTTTAGCGGCGGAAGCGGGGACACACTCGATACTCGACATCGGACGGTGTTCGCAGGGGCCTGGCTTTGGCGTCGCTTGGCAATTGCAGCCAGCGGCTCGTAAACGCCTCTATGGCACAGAACGACCCACA
>JBQCEI010001045.1:0-3678 GCA_051960375.1 Aureliella sp.
AGCGCGGTAAACTTCGAAAAAAGAGCACTGGCATAGCCAGTGCCACACGGTCGCACTGGGCTCGCCATCAGTAGTCCGGAGGCGGGCATCCGTCCGGCTTCTCCGGGGCTTACTGGCCATCCGGCGAAGCGTTTCTGGGGAGCTTGTGCCCCGGGCTACCGATGGCGAGCCCTGGCTCTTCACCCGAGCCTGTTTACTCGGGCTCCGAGAACTTCATCGCCCGCATTCGCATGGGCAGGAACTGGCTGGTGATGGTGATTTGAGACTCTGATTCGACGCGGTCGGTCACCTTGTAGTAGTGGTGAGCCATCGCCGTTTGCGCTCCAGGCCCGGACGCCGCCGAGGTGGCCACCAAGCGGAATTCCTGACCGATTCTGCCGCCGTGCGTCAGAACCCACAGCGACTTGGCTTCGCTCCGCAGGCGCGAGGAGAGTTGCAGGCCGTCGACGCGACCCCCTACGAACCGGAAGACGATCTCGCGGTCCAGCGGCTCTTCGATTTCAGGTTCCACAGGCTGACTCCATTTGGCAAACTGAAAACAAACGATCATGTCCGATGCTGTCCTTGGTTCCGTGCGGCTTGACTGATTGGCGATGAGCTGGCTGCCCGGTATTGAATTCGATCCGCTTCGAAGCGAGGGGAGAGAGCCGCTGGCGGAGACGGCTCGCCCCGAGCGATCCTGGTGTCCGGTTTCCATTCCGCGCAACGCTTGAGAGGCCCGGCACCAGTGCCATAGCCTGAGGGCTATGCGAACGAAAAGTACCCAAGCATTGTTGGAGATTTTTTGGGATTGATAATCGAAGAAACCGCCATTCCGTAAGTCAGTGTGAAACCCATAGTGCGAGGTTGCGTCTGAAACTGCTGCGCGGTTTCTTATAGGGACGATCCAGAGCGGTATGCGCCACTTCAGCTTACGCAGTCGTTATTCAATCCATTCCGGTTTGAAGAGCAGGACCAGGCCGAGCGCGAGGATCACCAGCCCGCTGACCAGCTTCAACCAGCGCCCCTCGGTTTCTTGCAGCTTGCGCCGGCTCAGCGTGATCACCACGACGGCCAGCATCACCATGTCGTCGAACATATACGCGGCGATATACAGCCCCAAATACGCGTAGTGCTCCCAGCTCGGATAGCCCTGCTGCGAGAGAACCTGCGTGTACAGCGCAGGCAAGCCCGCGGTGCACAGAAGCTCGATGATGTTCACCAGCACGGCCAGCACGATCGCGCCGACGATCGCACCGGTAATGTTCTCCGCCGTGACGACGCGCCGCACTTGCTCGTAGATGCGCGGCTTGGCCGACTCCGGGATCGACAGTCTGATCACTTTTTTAAAGGCGAAGTAATCTTTGATGTGCACCGAACCGACGAAGATGGCTAAGAAGGCTAGCGCGATTTGGACCCATCGCAGAAACCCGACCAGCAAGAGCACGTTCAGCCAGGCGGCCATAAAGGCATAGTAAGCCAGGCCGCTGACGAGGACGAACGTGCCGGCAACCGCCAAGATTTTCCCGCGGTCCTGAAGATTGACCAGCACCGATAAAAGAAACAACAGCACCCACATGGCGCACGGGTTGAAACCGTCGATCAAGCCGATGGCCAGCGTGAATAGCGGCATCCCGAGCTGCTTGGCGCTCAAGCGGCCCAGCCAAGCGATCTCGACCGAATCAGCTTCCTGAGAGTCCGTTTGCGCAGCAGACTGATCGGCTTGCTCGCCCCCTTCGGGCAAAGGCAACGGCAGCGCCTGGTCGGTCGGTTGCACGCTCTCGCCTTCGCCTTCCGGGCCCGCGATCGGTAACGGCGGAGGTCCGGTGTCGGCTGGAGACTCCTTGTCGCCTTGAACCTTGCTATTGGCTTCAGGTCGTTCCACTTGAGCGACTGCCAGAGTGCGGCCAGTCAGTGTGAGATCGAGCGGCCAGTGCGCCGGGCGCTCCAGTGCGGCGAAGCGCGTCGTTCGATTGCGCTCGGTGGTGCTGCTGCCTAGAGCATTCAACTTGCACTCGAAAGTCCAGCGACTCAGAATGCGATCGAGTCGTTCGGCCATGGCCTTTTCGTTGTCAAAGCCAATGACCAGGTGCTGGCAGAAGTTGAAGCCGGGGTAACTCGCTCCCGCGATGCGATGCTGCGCAACGAGTTCTGCGAAGCGCTGATTCGCCTGCGGATCGGACAACACTTCATAGACTTGAACTTGGATGGCTGGATATTTTTTGACAAAGGTCGGTAGATATTCTTTGGCTTTGGCGCAGCGCGGACAACCTTGCCGGGTGAATACTTCCATGCGCAGCAGTTCGCTCAGCCGCGCTCGCCAAAGTTCGCGCGTGCCCGCCGCGCTGACCGTCGTGTTCATGCCGTAGACCAGCGGCAGCGGTGGATCGCTTAGCCGATAGGCGCTCGCGATGGCCTTGAGCCGCGCAAGGCCTTGAGCGTCCTGGTCGACGTCGTAGGTCTTCAACTGCAGGCCGCGTTTCTCAGCGACATATTCGCGGATTGCGTCAATCGACGCTTTCGCCTGAGCATCGCTTGAGCGCACATACAGTTCCAGCACGATGCAGCGGACCGACGCCGGCGCTTGAGCCTGTGCACTCGGTGCGATAAGCGCAGCCACCATACCGAAGGCGATAGCCGCCAGAGAGTGCCAGCGGCTGAAGCGATGCCTTCGCACGTCGGCGAGAACGGATAGATAGGGATGCGCGTCGCAGCGGTTGCTCATGAGGGGCGATACCTGAGAGGATGCTCAAACGGTGCCATTGGTCGCAGCGGCGGCCGGCTTGCTAACCGTCTCGCTGGCAGAGGCTGCAGCGGGCTTGGGGATGCGCTGTTTGCAAACGACGACTGGGCAATGCGCTTTGCGGACGATCGATTCCGCAACGCTCCCCATCAAGGCTCGAGAGAATCCGGTGCGGCCATGCGAGCCGACGACGATCATGTCGACGTCCTCTTCGTCGGAAAGCCGCACGATCGTTTCAGCCGGCTCGCCCGTGAGCAGTCGATATTCGAGCGGCACTTGCGCATCGGCGGGCTTTACATCGCGAAGCATGCTCATCAATTCTTCGGAGCTAGGCTCCGCGATGCCATAGTACATGTCACCGCCATATACGCGCGGCAGTTCCTGGACGTGGACGACGATGAGTGTGGCGCCTTGCTCCTTGGCGAGCGAGGCTGCGTACTCGAGGGCCGTATCTCCAGTATGTGAAAAATCAGTCGGTACTAAAATTTTCTTCGTATTCATTAGGACACCGCGCTGTTTCGATAAACCACCTTTCCAAGAACCGTCAAAGCGATCAACGCAAATGCCGAGCCGAGGTGTTTTTTCAATGTATGGCTGTGGTCGTGGCGCGTATAAATGCCTGAGAATGCTTGCCCGCCGAAGGAAGACGCGATCAACACAGATGCTCGAATGAAGCATGTCTGGTCCACGCCGCTGTGCATTACTGCACATCATCTGCACACTGGCGTGCGGGGTCAGGCGGCGTCAGGCGTCAGGCGTCAGGCTTCAGGCTCGTGCTCGTGCTCGTGCTCGTGCTCGTAACCCGACGCGTAAGCGAGAGACGAACCCGCCACAGAGCCTGACAAACCACGCTTCTGAAGACCCCTCACCCCCGGCCCCCCGCCCCCCCACCCCGCGCCGGGGGGAGGAGGTTTTAAAGGGCGCGCCGCGCGTGTGTTTGGTGAACCCCCCCCCCC
>JBQCEI010001046.1:0-5440 GCA_051960375.1 Aureliella sp.
AGCCTCGCGACCGGGCGCAAGTGAAGTTTCGAGCGGTCGCCATTCCCGATGCGGGACAAACTCCTGAAGATCTCATCGGCATCGGCGACAGGGCCGAGCATTGCCTGCCGCTGGCGTCGGTCTTGGCGGCAGCCGGTGGCGAGGTGATTGTCACGACGCCGATCTCGCGGCACCGCGAAGCTCGCCGCGGCCGCGCGGTGATGACCGATCAAGAATTTCTCTATCGCAGCGCCTTCGAACTCGGCCGGCATGCGCTCGGGTATCAAGTCCACGAAGTGCTGGCAGCGGTCGACGCGCTGGAGTGTTCAGCCCGAGAACGTTCACAGCCAGAGCTGCCGATATTGCTCGTCGGCTGGGGCGAAGGAGGTTGGATTGCGTTGCACGCGGCAGCGCTGGGCGAGTCGATCGATGCCGCTTGTGTGTCGGGGCATTTTCAACCGCGTGAACGGTTGTGGACCGAGCCGATTCATCGCAACGTGCAAGGTTTGCTGAACAGCTTCGGCGATGCGGAATTGGCGGCGCTCGTCGCTCCGCGCCGGCTGATCATCGACAACATTCCCGGTCCTCAAGTTGAAATTGGCGGCGATGGGGGCGCGCCCGGACGACTAACTGGCCCCGAAGCTTCAGCCGCTGCGTCAGAGTTCGCTCGCGCTCAAGAAGTGCTGGAGCCTTGGCAGCTCGAAAAGCATCTTCAAATCGTCGAGCCCAAGCAAACTCCAAAAAACGAAGGCCCTTCGCCAGCAGCGCTTGAAGCGTCGCTGGCTGCACTGGAACGGAATATCGAGCTACCCAAAGAAACGGCTCTAAAGATTCACCCGGGCGCGGCGATGATCTCGCGCGAAACTCGGCGGCTCGAGATGCTGAATAAGTGGGATCGCTTCTCGCAGCGGATCTTGGAAGGAGCCGCCGACGAACGGGCCGCTTACTGGAAAGAGCTCAAAACCGATTCGCTCGATCACTTCAAAGCGAGCATCGAACCGTATCGCCAAAAGTTTTATGACGAAGTGATCGGACGCTGGGACATGCCGCTGGTCGAGCCGAAGGCTCATTCGCGCCTTGCGTATGACAAGCCGAAGTGGGTTGGCTACGAAGTCACCATGGAGGTGTTTCCGGGCTTGCCCGCTTATGGCGTTCTGCTGTTGCCCCGGGACATCGCCCCCGGTGAGCGGCGTCCATGCGTCGTCTTTCAACATGGCCTCGAAGGACGGCCGCAGGATTGCATCGAAGGGAATCATCCGGCCTACCACGATGTTGCCGCCCACTTGGCCGAGCGCGGCTTCGTCGTCTTCGCGCCGCAGAATTTTTACATCTTTCATGATCGTTTCCGCACTGTGCAGCGCAAGAGCAATCCGCTCGGCAAGACGCTCTTCTCGACGATCATTCCGCAGCATCAGCAAATCTGCAATTGGTTAGCCGAGCAGCCGCAGATCGATCCTTCGCGCATCGCCTTTTACGGCTTGTCCTACGGCGGCAAGAGCGCGATGCGCATTCCGCCGCTGGTGCCCAATTATTGTCTGTCGATCTGTTCGGCCGATTTCAACGATTGGGTCTGGAAGAACGCTTCCACGCGCAGCAATTACAGCTACGTGTGGACGCTGGAGTACGAGATCTTTGAATTCGATCTTGGATCGCGTTTCAATTATGCCGAGATGGCCAGCTTGATCGCTCCACGTCCGTTCATGGTCGAGCGCGGACACTTTGACGGCGTCGCTCCGGACGATCGCGTGGCCGCCGAGTTTGCCGAAGTGCGGCATCTCTACTCGGCCAAGCTGGGACTTGCCGATGCCGCCCGCATCGAATGGTTCGTCGGTCCTCACACGATCAACGGCCAAGGCACGTTCGACTTCCTGCACGAGAAGCTTCAGTGGCCCAAGCCGAGTGAGTCTCGTCGTTAAGGTCCGTGCGGCGGTGGTAGAATGCCGACGCGTTTGTTTAGAAGCTGCGCTGTTCCATGACACTCGGTTTTGCGACCTGTAAGGTCGCCTATGTCAGCCCAGGGCAAGGAGACCGCCAGGTCGACGCAGCCCTGGGTAAAACGGAAAACGTAAAACCGACCCTGTAAGGGTCGCTCATTGCCAGCGCACGTAATGAGCGGCCCCGTCAGGGCCGACCGCCGATTGTTGCGGTTACCCAGGGCTGCGTCGGCCTGATGGCCTCCTTGCCCTGGGCTAATAGAGGCGACCTTACAGGTCGCAAAACCGAGAGCCTCCCACCAACAACCTCAAAAGGATCGATCGATGCACCGTCTTATTTCAACTCGCTTACTACTGATCGGTTGGGTAGCCATGACTGCGATTTCGGGTGTGGTTGAGAAAGTTGCTTCGGCGCAGGAAGCCCAAGGTAAGCCGATGCGTTTGGGCATGATCGGGCTCGATACGTCGCACGCTCCGGCCTTTACCAAGCTGTTCAATAATCCGAAAAACGAAGATGACTATGGCGGCATGAAAATCGTCGCGGCCTTTCCCGGCGGCAGCCAAGACATTCAGTCGAGCTACTCGCGAGTCGAAGGCTACACCAAAGAGCTGAAGGATATGGGAGTCGAGATCGTCGACTCGGTGGAAGAGCTGGTCGGCAAAGTCGATGCGGTTCTGCTGGAGAGCGTCGATGGTCGACCGCACCTGACTCAGGCCTTGCCGGTTCTGCGCAGCGGCAAGCCGCTGTTCATCGACAAACCGCTCGCAGGCACGCTGGCCGATGCGATCGCCATCGATCTGCTGGCCAAGAAATACAAGGCTCGCTGGTTCAGCAGTTCTTCGCTCCGCTTCAGCCCGAGCATCTATCGTTGGCGCACCGATGATGAGCTGCAAAAGAGCGTGCGCGGAGCCGCTTCGTGGAGCCCCTGCTCTCTCGAAAAGACACATCCCGATTTGTTCTGGTACGGAATCCACGGCGTCGAAGTGTTGTACACCGCGATGGGTCAAGGCTGCGAGCAGGTGAGCCGGGCCAGCACTCCTGGAACCGATCTGGTGGTCGGCGTTTGGGAAGGCGGACGCATCGGCACTTTCCGCGGCATCCGCGATGGCAAGGCTGACTATGGTTTGGTCGTCTTCGGCAAGGATAAGATCGAAGTCGGCGGCAAGTACGAAGGCTATGCACCGCTGGTCGAGCAGATCGCCAAGTTCTTTGCCGGCGGCGAAGCTCCCGTTTCCAACGACGAAACGCTCGAGATCTTCGCTTTCATGGAAGCAGCCGACCAGTCGAAGGCCAACGACGGGAAATTGATCAAGCTGTCCGACGTAGTCGAAAAAGCGACCGCCGAAGCGAAACGCCGCATCGCGGAACTCGACAAGTAAACGCTACGTTTTCTATGTACAGGTTTTACCGCGGAGGACGCGGAGAAAAGAAGCTCTCTGCGCCCTCTGCGTTAAAACAAACTTCTCACAGCTCATCTAACGCGTTCTGCAGTCGGCGATAAACGGTGCGCGCGGTCTCGATCGCTAAATGGTCGGCAGGCCAGGAATGCATGAAGAGGCCTTCGGTATAGCCGAGCTCGTTGAGGCACTCGACGACCGCCTCCGAACTGACCGCTCCTTGACCGATCCAGTCGCCCGCCGGCGTGCGCACCGCTGGATCGCGGAAGAGAACGTAGGCGAGTCGCTCGCGCACCGGACTGAGCGCGGAGAACAGCGGGAACTCGATCTGGCGGAACATCGTCGCCGTGTCGACCGCCAGTTTCAATCGCGGCGAATCGAACCACTGCAGCAACCGCTGAAAACCTACGATGCTGTGGATGAATTGCTCTTCAGCCGGCTGCAATGCCAGGTCGACTTGCGTTTGCTCCACGCACGGCAACAGATCTTCCAGACATCTCGCCAGTTGCTCCAGAGCCGCTTCGGCATGGACGCCGGTCGTCGGCTGGCCGCTGCGGACCACCAGCGGATTGCCACCCAGTCGTTGAGCGAGAGCTAGCGACCATTCGATCGTTTCACGCGCGAGCGACCACTCGGATGAGTCTTCGCCCAGCAATTCCAAACCGCGGGCGTGGCTTGGCGAAAAGGTGAACGGAGTGGTCGCGTCGATGACGATGCTCACGCCCGTCTGCTCACGAATGCGCTCGAGATCAGCGATGATGTGTTGGCACAGCTCCGGCGACATTGTTCGCGGATTCAAGCGGCCACCCAGCGGCACCATCACTGCCGCGAAGCCCACTTCGGCCAAGACGCGCACCGCATCGGGCAGATAGTGATCGACCAGACCGTACGCGTGGTAGCCTAAGAACATAGCTGCTTCTCGTGTCTTTCTCCGCGCTCTCTGCGTCCTCCGCGGTAAAGACGAAGTATAAGAGCGGCGCGCTTACGTCGACCGAAACCTCGCCCCGACGAGCATCGCGGGCAGCAAGAGCAGCGCGATGGCTCCGCCGAACCACGGGCCGCCGCTCAGCGCGGCCACGGCTGCGTCGAGCAACACCAGCGTGAGAATAGCATGTTTGACCGCCAATTGTACTTTGCGCGGAACCGGATGATTGAGCGCTTGTACGCCGCGATTGATCACCGTCAACCCGACCAGTCCGATGAGCACCGGATACGCGAACCACGGATCGACTTGCCAGCGCGCCGCTTCTTCGGCGCCGCTGAGCCATGGCAGGGCGGCCATCAATGCCAGACCGGCGACCTCGAGAATCAGCCCCACCGATAAACCGACCGGTTGGCTGTCCCCCTCTTCGCGGCGAGCAAAGACGGTAACGCCAAGAATGTATACGCCGATGCCCGCGGCCATGATGGCCAAGGAACGCGGCAACCCCGACTCGACGGGGCTGACCGCCAACATCCCGCAGCCGACCATCAGAATATTTAGCGACCGACACAGCCCCATCAGGACCGGCCCGATCAACGTGCGCTTGAGCGGTGAATCGTAAACGCGCACGCACAACGCCAAGGCTATGGCCGTCAGAAAGGCGGCTCCCATCCACAGCGGTTGCTGGCGGTTGATGTTCGTCGCCAGGAGCACCAGGATCGGCCCGATCAGCAGCATGCCATTGCCGACATGGCCTGCCAGCACTGCCGAGATTCGGCCGCGCACCAAGGGGCGATGGCTGCGCGACTGCCGATCCTCTTCCAGATCGGCGACGTCGTTGAGAATCATGCCGCCCCAATACAGCAGCACCGAAGCGGCGACCAAACTGACCAGCGAGACCCAGGCGAGAGAACCCGAACTGACCAGGATCGCCGCCGCCAGCGAATCGGATAACACCGTGAAGACGTTCGGCAGCCGCACCAGTTCAGCCCAGTCGCGCAGACCGCCCCAGCCTAGTGCATCCGGCGAACCATATTCATCCCGGTTGGCGTCATCCTGCATTTGCGTTCCTTCACTCGTCCTTTGTCGCTTCTTGGTGTCTTAGTGGCTTGGTGGTTCATCTCCTAATAGAACCACCAAGACACTAAGACACAAAGAATGAACCGCCGGCTACTCTCGTGTGGCACTGGCTATGCCAGTGTCTTCT
>JBQCEI010001047.1:0-4823 GCA_051960375.1 Aureliella sp.
CAGGCCAGCCTGATTGCCGCGCCGCAGATGCGCACCGTGATCTATGCGCACGGCAACTGGATGACCGCCGAGAACGCCCGCAGCCGCGGCACGTATATCTACCGGCGAGCTTCACAGCGCGCCGCCGAGCCGGTGCGCTTCATTATCTATAGCTGGCCCAGCCAGCGCGAGGGTCGGCCGGTGCGCGACGTGTACGAAAAGGTCGATCGCGCCGACATGGAAACGGTCTATTTCGCCAATTTGCTCACCCGCATTCCAGCCGAAACGCCGCTTGGGCTGATGGCGTTCAGCTTCGGAGCTCGCGTCGCCTGCGGCGGCTTGCACCTGGTCAACGGTGGCCAGCTGGAAGGCCGCACCGGGCCGGTCTGGGATATCGAACGGCATTTGCATGTCAGCCTGGTCGCTCCGGCATTCGACCGCACGTGGCTCGCCGCGGGCAGACCTTACGGACTGGCGATGAACGGCATGCATTCGCTAGTCAACGTCTACAACTCGCGCGATCCGGCGCTCAAGCGCTTTCGCTTCATCGATCGCATGACTTCGCCGATCGCTGCCGGCTTTACAGGACTGGCCGATCCGCGGGCGACGCAGCCGCTGCAAGCCGACGTGCGCATCCGCCAATTCGATTGCGGACCGGATGTCGGCACCTCGCATGACGAGATGACTTACTACGAACAATGTTGCGCTTATAACATCGCGCTGGACAATGCGCTCGGAAGGTGACGACTCGGATGGATCAACGCGTGGCATACCACAACGGCGTGTGGGGACCGCAGGGCGACGCCAATCTGGCTTTGGACGATTGGGGCTTCGTGCAGGGAGCCACGTTGGTGGAACGCCTGCGCACGGTCAATGGAGCACCGCTGGATGCCGCGGCGCATTTGGAACGGCTGCGGAAAAACGCCGGCCTGCTAGGGATTGAGTGGCCAGCAGAACTCGACCAGCGGCTGATCGAACAAACCATCGAGCGCAATAGCGCCGCGCACTCCACTCCCGATATCGCCGTCGTGATCCTGCTGACTCCCGGGCGAGCCAGCCGCGGACCGGCCGGCAAGCACCCGACGCTGATCTTGCACACGGGCGACCTTCACTGGTCCGCTCTCGCCCACTGGTATCGCCACGGCCAAGCGCTGGTGACGGCCAGCAATCGCAACGTGCCGGCTGTCTGTTGGTCGACGCATTTGAAGACGCGTTCGCGGCTGCATTATTTTCTCGCCGACCAACAAGCTGCCGCCAGCGGCCTGCCTCATGCCGGAGCCGCGATGCTGTCGGTCGATGGCCATCTGACGGAGTCATCGGTCGCAAATTTATTGGTCGTCGACAAGACAGGCCTGGTTTCGCCACCGATCGATTCGGTGCTGCACGGAGTGAGCTTGCAGCGCACGCTCCGCTTGGCCGAGCGAGTGCGGGTTCCAGTCCGCTTTGCGCACATCACCCGTGAGGCGGCCCGCGCGGCGCGCGGCATTATCCTCACCGGTTCATCCGGCTGTGTCTGGCCCGCTTCGCAGCTCGACGATGTTCGCTTCACGGACCCCGTCCACGAAGCGACCTACGCGCTGCTGCGCGATGCCTGGATCGAAGACATCGGCCTCGACTACATCTCACAGGCCATCCAGACCGCGGCTGCGTAAAAGAAAAAGGAACCACCAAGACACGAAGACACCAAGAAAACCGTCTTCTTAGTGTCTTTGTGTCTTGGTGGTTCCCCTCTTTGAGAACTAGCGAATGAGCTTGCGGTCGCGCAAGAGGCCGAGGACCATTTCGACGCAGTCGTCGATCGACTTCTCGCTGGTGGGCAAGAGCAGGTCGGGGGCGGCGGGCGGTTGGTAGTCGCTGTCGATTTGTTCGGCTCGATCGGGTCGACCCGAGCGCGGGTCGCGCTGCTGACACACTTCCAGCGGCGCATCGCAGTGGACGACCAGGAAGCGGTCGTGGCCGACGACATCGGCGGCCTTCGAGCGCACGCTCTCGTCGGGAGCCACCATCGCCACCAGGCAAATCGCGCCGCTGTCGTTGAGCCAGCGAGCGATATGAGCCGAGCGCCGCAAGTTTTCGGCTCGGTCGCTGATCGTGAAGCCCAGATCGTTGCTCAAACCGCTGCGGAGCCTTTCGCCGTCGAGCACAAAAGCGGTGCGGCCCAGCTCGAACAGCGCTCGCTCGACGCCGCGAGCGATCGTCGACTTGCCGCTGCCGCTCAGGCCAGTCAACAACAGCGTCGTCGGCTTTTGGCCGAAGCGAGCTTCGCGTTCATCGAGCGTCACGACGCGGACGCCGCTGGTCTCACTGCCGGCCGATACCGATTCGTCGATCTCCCAAGCGGCCTGCTTGGTGTGAGGCGAAGGCTGACGATCGGTGATCATGCCGGCGCCGACCGTGACGTTGGTCAAGCGGTCGATGATGATGAACGCGCCGGTCGTGCGATTGCGTCGGTAGCTGTCGTAGAAGATCGGTTGGCTGAGCGTGACGGTGCAGCGTCCGATTTCGTTCAGTTGCAAGTCGGGAGCGGGCGAGCGGTGCAGCGTGTTCACGTCGACTCGATAACGCAGCGATTCGATCTGGCCCGGCGCGCTGAGTGTCGTGTGCTTGAAGAGGTAGGTCTTACCCGGGATCATCGCGTCGGGACTCATCCAGACGACCATCGCATCGAAGTCATGGCTGACTCGTGGCGCGTTGCCCGGACGGACCAGCATGTCACCGCGCGAGCAATCGACTTCGTCGGCCAGCGTCAACGTGATCGCCTGCGGCGCAAAGGCTTCTTCTAGTTCGCCGTCGAACGTCACGATCTGCTTGACGCGCGTCGTGCGTCGCGACGGCAGCACCATCACTTCATCGCCCCGGCGAATGATGCCCGAAGCAACCGTGCCGCAGAAGCCGCGGAAGTCGAGGTGCGGGCGGTTGACGTACTGCACCGGGAACGGGAAGTCCTCGAGGTTGCGGTCCGAGCCGATGTAGACATTTTCTAAAAAGCCCATCAGCGTGCTGCCGTTGTACCACTTCATCTTCGGGCTCGGGTCGACGACGTTGTCGCCGTTCAGCGCCGAGATCGGAATGAAGTGCAAGTCGGGTAGATCCAACCGGGCAGCGAAGTCGCGATAGTCGTTGCAGATCTCTTCAAAGCGTTCCTGGCTGAAACCGACCAGGTCCATCTTGTTGACCGTGACGACCACGTGGCGAATGCCCAGCAACGACACGATAAAGCTGTGCCGGCGCGTCTGCGTCAGCACGCCGTGGCGAGCGTCGATGAGGATCACCGCCAGATCGGCCGTCGAAGCGCCGGTCGCCATGTTGCGCGTGTATTGCTCGTGGCCGGGGGTGTCGGCGATGATGAACTTGCGCTTGGCAGTCGAGAAGTAGCGATACGCCACGTCGATCGTGATGCCTTGCTCGCGCTCAGCTTTCAAGCCGTCGGTCACCAGCGCGGGATCGAACGCGCCGCCGGTAGTGCCGTGCACCTTCGACTCGCTCTCGAGCTGCGCGAGTTGATCTTCGTAGAGCATCTTCGAGTCGTAGAGCAAACGTCCGATGAGCGTGCTCTTACCATCGTCCACGCTGCCGCAGGTGATAAAGCGGAGCAGTTCCTTGCGCTCGTGCTGCGCGAGATAGGCATCGATATCGGTGGCGATCAGTTCGCTTTGATGGCTCATAGTTCTCGAGACTTTGGTTCTACTTGGAATTCCGTGGCTTTGGTGCCGGTGTCTTTAACGTCGCGGCGTGAGGTGATGTGGCCCGAGAGGCGAGAGAAGATTTGTGGCTCCCCCTCGCCCCGCTTCGGGGAGAGGGGGCTGGGGGGTGAGGGGTCTTCAGGAGGTTCCCTGCCGCAAACCGGGGGCTACCGCCCGCTGGCTGATGCAAGCGCTAGAAATACCCTTGCTTCTTCTTCTCTTCCATCCCTGCGCCGCCGGCGTCTTTGTCGATCATGCGGCCTTGGCGCTCGCTGGTCTTGGCCAGCAACATTTCCTGGATGATCTGTGGCAGAGTCGTCGCGTCCGACTCAACCGCGCCGGTGAGCGGATAGCAGCCCAACGTGCGGAAGCGGACGCGCTTGGTGATCAGCTTTTCGCCATCTTGCAGCTTGAGCCGCTCGTCGTCCTTCATGATCAGCGTGCCGCCGCGCTCGACCACTTGCCGATCGGCTGCAAAGTACAAAGGGACGATTGGAATTTTTTCGAGGTGGATGTATTGCCACACGTCCAGCTCGGTCCAGTTGCTGATCGGGAAGACGCGGATGCTTTCGCCGGGATTGACCTTGGCGTTGTAGAGGTTCCACAGCTCGGGCCGCTGGTTCTTCGGATCCCAGCGATGGAACTTGTCGCGGAACGAGAAAACGCGTTCCTTCGCTCGCGACTTCTCTTCGTCACGGCGCGCGCCGCCGAAGGCCGCATCGAAGCCATACTTGTTGAGCGCCTGCTTGAGCGAATCGGTCTTCATGACCTCGGTGTGCTTTTCGCTGTTCTCGGCTGGATCCAGCCCGAGCTTGCGGCCTTCTTCATTGATGTGCACCAGCAGGTTCAAGCCGAGTTCCTTGCGGGCATAGTTCTCGCGGAACTGGATCATCTCGCGGAACTTCCAGGTCGTATCGACGTGCAGGAAGGGGAACGGCGGCTTGTCGGGATAGAACGCCTTGAGAGCCAAGTGCGTCATCACCGAGGAATCTTTGCCGATGGAGTAGAGCATCACCGGATTTTTGAACTCGGCCGCCACTTCGCGAATGATGTGGATGCTTTCAGCTTCGAGCTGCTTGAGATGCGTCAGCGTGTAGGTCGACATAGGCCAATGACTTTAGCGTCGAATTCTTTCGAGGGAGATAACGTTGTTAAAAAGCC
>JBQCEI010001048.1:0-2528 GCA_051960375.1 Aureliella sp.
TAGCCGTCTAAAGCCAAGCCGCTATCGGCTGCAGCGCTCGAGCAACATCCGTTGCCATTGGAACATTTGCTTCTAGTATTCGGCCTTCACACTTCGAATCGAAGACACTGGCATAGCCAGTGCCACACGAGCGCGGAGGGGGAGACTACTCGACGAACAGTGGACGCATGTGGCGGACGTAGATGTTTTCGGTCACTTCGCGACCGACGACGTCGGCGTGGGCTTCGAGCAGGTCGGTGTAGCGCCGGCCGGCGGAGGCGGCGACTTTGAACGAGACGTGCAAGAGCTGTCGCATGTGGGGATTGAAGGCGGGGTTGGTCGGAATGTGCCGCAGCGCGGCGGCGAACCGCGGGCCGCTCCAGCTCTCCACTTCGCGCTTCTCGGGTAGTTGACTTCGGTCGATGTCGATGACGCTGGCGTACGGCGCACACAACTGGTCGACATGCTCGAGCGCATATTCGTAGATCTCGCGAGCCAGCGCCAACCCATCCTCGCCCGCTTCGCACAGCCCGATCAATTCTTCCAGCCAAGTCGTGCCCGCGGTTTTGACATGCAGACCTGCGCCGCGCTCTTAGCGCGCACGACGGCTGATCGGATAGATCGAAAACCTGTCGCTGCCGCTATGCACGCTCAGCGTTAAAATCATAGGCAAGCCGTACTGCTTGACGACGTAATCGATCACCGCCAGGTCATCACTGAACTCGCGAGCAAACTGCTGCAAATCGCCCACATAGTCGACTCCTTTGTTGAAGCGGCCGGTGAACTTGGGCGCGATCGTTTGCAAAGGAATTTTTTCATCGGCCATCGCCACCAGGATGACGAGCAGTTCAGGGGGCGTCTGCGGCGCGTCGGTCTCGTCCATCGAGACTTCGGTGATGAAGTTGTTTTCCCCTTTGCGGCCGGCGATGTAGCGATAGATCTCTCCCGCTTCTTGAACGGCGGCGAGATACTTGCGAGCGGTGCGGACCAGATCTTCTCTGCTGATCGCCAATGGCTCGGCGATGCCCGGCACCTCAAGTTTGCCAATGAGGTTGGCATGGCGTTTGGCGAAGGCTTCGATGTCGCTGTCGGCTGCCGCCGCGCCGATGCTGTCGGCCACGTCGATCGTGAAGAAATCGCTCGGCTCGAGAAAGCGTTCGACCGTCTCGAGGCGAATATGATCGGCATCGACGTGCCACGGCTTGGTCCAGCCGAGTTCCGCGACAGCGGCCTCGGCAGCCTGGCGAACGCTGCTCGGTTCGGAACCGATAAAGGTGTGCTCGCGATTGGATTTATTCCAGACCGGCACGACGTCGACGCCATCATCGGCCAGCATCTGAAAGGCTCGCAGCTGAGCCTTCGCCTGATGTGCAAAACGGTCGCCCACTCCAAACGAGAATCGATCCAGTTCCAACACGTTGTCGTCCTACTAGTCGTTTTTTACCGCCGAGGCGCCCAGAGCGCGGGGAAAGACAGGGCGGTATCTTAGCAATTCCTGGCCGCGCGGTGGATGCGCTTGGCTCAACTTGGCCCGCTCGTGTGGCACTGGCTATGCCAGTGGCTCCTACTCGAAGTACTAAGGTCGGCATCAGGAATGAATTAACCAATGCTAAGTATTTAGCACAAGCGTGTCCCTTGGGTAGGAGCGGTTAGCGTTGGAAGACTTTACGGTTGCGTTGCGCCACAGACTTCGAAGAAAAAAGACACTGGCATAGCCAGTGCCACCCAGGGCCGTCCTCCGCGGTAAAACCGGCTTTCCGCAGCAAGCGCGAAACAAATCCGATACCCTAGGGTTTAACCGAGGTCGCCTTATCTTCACAGCACGAAGGGATCGAATATGACTCGTCCTCTCTTTTCTCAGTCCGAAGCCTTGGAATTGCAACGTGCCGGCCTGCTACCGCGGCCTGTCTCGCGCCGCATCTTTGCTCAGGGACTGGCTTTCGGCGCCAGCCTGTGCCTGGTGCCGGGAGCGTTTGCCGAGGAACTGGCCAAGACGCCGCCGCTGACCGAGGGACCTTTCTATCCCGACAAATTGCCGCTGGATACCGACAACGATTTGATCATCGTCAACGATGCGATCACGCCGGCGGTTGGCGAAATCACGCACCTGACCGGCCGAGTGCTCGACCAGCAAGGCGAGCCGATTCGCAACGCGTTTGTCGAGATCTGGCAAGTCGACAACAACGGCTCTTACCTCCACAGCGGCAGCTCGAACCGCGACAAGCTCGACGCGAACTTCCAGGGTTACGGCCGCTTCCTGACCGACGCCGAAGGCCACTATTACTTCCGCACCATTAAGCCGGTGCCGTATCCGGGGCGCTGCCCGCACATTCACTTCGCCGTCAGCCGCAACGGTCGTCGCGTGCTGACCACGCAGCTGCTGATCAAAGGCCATCCGCAAAACGATCGCGACGGAGTCATCCGCGACGTCCGCGATCCGAAGCGGCTCGAGCTGATCATGTCGGATTTCGCCCCGATCAAAGATTCGCAGATCGGTGAACTGTCGGCGAAGTTCGACCTGGTTTTAGGGATGACTCCCGATGAGGGCG
>JBQCEI010001049.1:0-2843 GCA_051960375.1 Aureliella sp.
AGCCGATGCCGAGGTCGTACGCCGCGTCGCGCTACTGCATATTCTGGCGACGACCGGCGATCGCTCGCTGTTGGATAACGCGCTGGCTCTCGCCAAGTCCAACCAGCCCGAAGCGGTACGGCGGGGGGCTTTGCAGCTCGTATCGCGTTTCGATGATCCGCAACTGATTCCCGCCTTGATCGAACTCCATCAAGCGACAAACTCCATGGCGCTTCAATCGCAGATTCGCGACGTGCTGCTCAGCCGCCGAACCGGCGCTCGCGCATGGCTGGCGGCAGTTGATCAAGGCCGGATCGCCGCCGCGGCAACACCGATCGATCAAATCCGCCGAGTCGCCGTGTTTGAGGATGCGCAGCTGGATGCACTCGTCACCAAGCACTGGGGCAAGCTGAAGTCGGCGACGCCCGAAGAAAAGCTGGCTGAAATCCGGCGGCTCAACAACGACCTGCGAGCGGCCTCTGGCGACGCCCAGCGCGGTGAAGCCTTGTTCCAAAAGCACTGTGCTGCCTGTCATCAATTGTTCGGCCGAGGAACCAAGCTCGGCCCCGATCTCACTTCGGCCAATCGCCAGGATCGCGACTTCCTAATGGTGAGCCTGGTCGACCCGAGCAACATGATTCGGAAGGAATACGTCAGCGTTGTAATCGAGACTGTCGACGGCCGCGTCCTCACCGGCCTGCCCGTATCGCGCGATGCAGCGGCCGTCAAGCTCGTCGATGCCAAGAACGAAATGCTCAGCGTGGCGGCGACCGAGATCGAACGACTGGTCGATTCGCCCGTATCGCTGATGCCGGCTGATCTGTATCGCCAACTTTCGCCGCAGGAGCTGCGGGATCTCTTTGCTTACTTGCAAAGGAAGGAATGATGCGTCTGATCGCAATGTTGATCGTCACGAGTTGCTTCGTGCCAGTACTATCGGCAGATGAACCAGCGCAACAGCGAACCTACCGCAACACGCTGAAGCGAATCGACAACCCGAAACCGCTGCTGGCGGATCATCCCGAGTTCTTCGAACCGATCGTCGAGCAAGCGCACTTCGAGGCCCCGGCGATCATCGACGAGCCCGGTGCGGACTTGCATGTGCGGGCGTGGCGGTTTTCGTATAACGCTCGCGGGATTATCGAGATGCCCAACCATCTCGTGGCTGCGAATACCGCAGTCATCATGGTGCATCCCTGGGGAATCGACGACGGCCAGGGATGGAACACGCCTGAGCCGGCGGGCGTGGCCGATTTCTGCACCAAAGAAAAAAATCATCTCGCCGGCAAGCACACGCGCGAAATCGTCCGGCCGTTTATCAACTCGATGCGCAGCCGTGTGGGTTGTGTGACGTACAGCCTGCGCGGCGGGCACGATCCGATTCGCCACAAACTCTACCGCTCGATCACGCACACGCCGAGCGAAGAGGAACGCGAGACGGGCGCCCGAGAGCTGGCCGAGACGCTCAAGAAGTTTTCATATGAAGGTCAGCCGCTTCCGGCCGAACTTGCGCTCTCGGCGGAAAGCCCGGTGAAGGATTACTTCCGGCAGTTCCCGGGCCTGGACGCCGGCGCAAAATACAACAACGCGGGCTTCTGGGACTTGCCGATTCCGGTCTCAGCCGATGTCGATGTCGCAGCGAGCGATGTCGTCATCTTCGACGATGAGGGTTATGACGTGCTGAAGAAGTTTTTGAAGGAGCGCGGCATCCGGCATATTTTGCTGACCGGCTATGCCACCGATATGTGTTTCTGCAAAACGACCGCCGGCTATGAAAACTTGTCGCAGGACTTCAACGTGTTCCTGGTCGGCGATGCATCGCTGGCAACTTTTCCCTCGAACACTTCGCCGCGATTTGCGGTGAATGCGGCGATCTCTTTTGCGGCTCTTAACCAACTCATCACGCAAGTATCTTGGATCAAGCTCGACCAGGAGCCGCAGCAATGAACTGGTCGCGACGCGAGTGGTTGAAAGTTGGCGGCTGCGCGGCGCTGGTGGGCAGTAGCGGACGGCTGTTGGCCGCTCCCAGTGGCAAGGCGCAGATCGCGATCACTCTCGACTTGGAGATGAGTCGCAACTTTCCGCACTGGGACGACACGCACTGGGACTACGAGAAGGGGAACCTCGACGAGGCAACCAAGCGGTATGCCGTGGCCGCAGGCGAGCGCGTGAAGGCGCGCGGCGGACGGATCCATTACTTCTGCGTCGGTCGAGTGCTCGAGCAGCCGGACGTCACGTGGCTTGAATCGCTCGCCCACGACGGTCACAAGGTCGGCAACCACACCTACGATCACGTCAACGTGCTGGCTGCCAATTCGCGCGATTTGCAGTTCCGTTTTCAGCGGGCTCCGTGGCTTGTCGAAGGCCGGTCGCCGGCCGAGGCGATTCGCGAGAACATCCAAATCACCATCCGCGCTCTTCAGCAGCGGCTGAAAATCGACAACGTCGGCTTTCGGACCCCAGGCGGCTTTTCCAGTGGACTGAAGGGACGCGAAGATCTGCAGAAAATGCTGCTCGATCTCGGCTTTACTTGGGTCAGCAGCCTCTATCCGGCTCACGCCAACACCCCGCCGATGCAAGAGCCAACCGCGGCGGTCTACGACAGCATCGTCGAGGCTCAGGCGGCCGCGCAGCCGTTTGTGTATCCGACGGGCCTGGTGGAGATCCCGATGAGCCCGATCAGCGACATCGGCGCGTTTCGCACCGGCCGCTGGAGGCTCGAGTGGTTTCTCGAAGCCATCCGGCGAGCGGTGAGCTGGGCGATCGATCGACGCGCGGTGTTCGACTTTTTGGCGCATCCGTCGTGCCTCGGTGTAGTCGACCCCGAGCTCAAAGCGATCGACTTGATCTGCGACCTCGTCGAC
>JBQCEI010001050.1:0-2080 GCA_051960375.1 Aureliella sp.
CACGCTGGCAGCCGATGTGCTGAGCTCCGACGTGGCTAGTTGCGATGCAAGGCATGCGCTCGCGGAGGGCAGTGTAGAGGAGGGGGAGCAATGAACCTGCAAGTGCCCATGCGGCAGAGCAGTTGTCCGTCGCGCCAGGCGTGGGAAGCGGAGCTCGATTCGCACGAGCCCGATCCGCGCTTGCTCGAACATCTCGAACAGTGTGCCCGCTGCCGCGAGCTCCTCGAAACGGTGGCGGCCGAAGCGCACTGGTGGCAAGAGGCGAGCGATACGCTGGCGCTGCCGATTGCCGAAACGTCGCATTTGACCGATACGATTTGTCCGCTTTCGGAGCAGCATTTCGCAGCGGCCGGGACCGACGCGTTGTGCCAACATGAGATCGCTCAACTGCAAGCGATGCTGCCGACAGCCAGTCATCCCGAACTGCTTGCCCGCATCGGACGATATGAACTCGAGCAACTCGTCGGCCGCGGCGGCATGAGCTTGGTGTTTCGAGGCCGCGATACGGAGTTGCACCGCGTAGTGGCGGTGAAAACGCTGGCGCTATACCTGCTGCCGACAGCGGCCGCTCGCCAGCGCTTCATTCGCGAGGGTCGGGCCGCGGCGCTGCTTTCGCATCCGCATATCGTGCCGATGTACGACGTGATCACCGAGTCGCCGGTGCCTGCGCTGGTGATGCAGTACATCGCCGGTCCGACGCTCGAGCAGTGGATCGAGCAGCAGGGGGCGATGAGCTGGCAAGATGCGCTGCGCATCGGGGCTCAGCTGGCCGATGCCTTGAGTGCCGCGCACGCTGAGGGACTGGTGCATCGCGATATCAAGCCGAGCAACGTGTTGCTCGAGGCCGACGGTGCCCGCGCCTTGCTCACGGACTTCGGACTCGTGCGAGCGATCGACGATGCGACGCTGACGCACAGCGGCATGCTGGCCGGCACGCCGCATTTCATGTCGCCCGAACAGGCTCGCGGCGAAGAAGTCGACGGCCGCAGCGATTTGTTTTCGCTCGGCTCGCTGCTTTACTTCGCCATGACCGGGGCACCGCCGTTTCGCGGCCGCGAATCGATGGCCGTACTTCACGCGCTGTGCCACGCGCGCCATGTGCCGCTGTGCCGGCTCAATCGCGAGATCCCCGTCGAAGTATCGCGGCTGGTCGACCGCTTGCTCGCCAAGCACGCGCGGCATCGGCCCGCTTCGGGCTGCGAAGTGCGCGACGAGCTGCGCGAGCTGCTCAATTCGCCGCGACGACTGCGGCTGGCGAATCGTTTTTCGCGCAAGCGCTTGCTGCCGCTCGCCGCGCTGGCGGTATGCGCTGTTTTTCTGGCATGGTTTGCATGGCCGGACGGGCAGGGCGACCACCGACACAATGCGACCAGCAGTCGAGCCGTCGCTGGACCCGACGCGGTTCGCTCTCAGACAACCGATGAGCCAGCGCGTGCGGCTTCATCTCGTTCGTCTGCGACTCTCGCCCGCGAGCTAGGAGACTTCGAGTCGCTGGCCCATGAAGCCGCCGAGATCGAGCGCTTGCTCGACCAAATGCAACCGGATGGTCAAGCTGCGGCTCCTTCGCCGCTATGGCCGGCCTTTGAAGGAGCGGCTCGTCAGGCCGCTGCGATCGAAGCGGAGCTTGAGCGGCTGGATGCTGCGCAGCGCGAGGTCGCCGAGTATTGATCGCCGAGCTCGCGTGCGCCCGGCCCGACCAGCCTTTTCTTCGTGTCTTTGTGTCTTCGTGGTAGAAATTTTTCCGAGGACCGTCTTATCTTGATGAGGAGTTAAGCGTGCACTTCTTCAGTCGTTTGGGTTGCGTCTGTGCAGTTGCCGTTTGTGCGGCGGGGCTCAGTATTTTTGTCGTGCAGGGGCTAAGGGCGCAGCCGCCGATTGTGCCTGCGAGCCCGTCAGCCAGCGAAGGGACTGGCGCGTCGACCAGTGGCCTGTCGGCCGGAGATGGCGCTTTGACGAGTTCTGCTCGCACTTTCTCGCTCCGCGGGCCCGACGGCGAGATTCAGCAACTGACGGCCAGTCGCGTTTACAACTACCGCATGGAACCCGGGGCCGCCAAGCCGAAGTTGTTGGGAAAAACTAT
>JBQCEI010001051.1:0-5000 GCA_051960375.1 Aureliella sp.
ACCATGCATTATATAAAGGTATTCGATTTCGCGACCGCGACGTACGTGGGGCGCTTGATATCCCTGGGGTTGGCACCCCAGGATATCGCTGGTGATCGCTTCGCGATCGCGGGATGAGGACCTACAACTTCCTGTCTCGACGAGCCCTTTCTACTTCGTGTCTTGGTGTCTTGGTGGTAAATCCTCTTCTCAACCCTGTGTACCAATCAGCTTCTCACGCTCCGCCGCCAAGAGCGAGCACCACCGCTCGATGCCTTCACCGGTCAGGCTGCTGACTGGCACGATGGCCATGTCGGGCTGAATCTTCTCAGCGTCCCGCACGGCCGCCTCGAGCTCAAAGGGCACGTGCGGCAAGAGATCGATCTTGCTGACGAGCAGCATGCGGCTCGTACGAAACATTTTGGGATACTTGCCCGGCTTGTCATCCCCTTCGGTGACGCTCAGCATGACGACGCGCAAGTGTTCGGCCAAGTCATGCGAAGCGGGGCACACGAGGTTGCCGACATTCTCGATGAATAAAAAGTCGACATCGGGCTCGCCCATCGCTTGCCAACCACGCAGCACCAGCGGCAATTCGAGGTGGCACGCGCCCCCAGTGGTCAGTTGAGCAACGGGCACGAGCGGAGCGAGCCGCTGCGCGTCGCGGTCCGTCTCCAAATCGCCGACCAGCACGGCCATGCGAGAATGTCCTTGCCAGTGGCGGGCGGTCGCTTGCAGGAGGCTCGTCTTGCCGGCGCCGGGCGAGGAAACCAGGTTGACGACCAGCGTGCCACGGCTGGCAAAGTGCTCGCGCACGCTGGCGGCATCGGCTTTGGCTTCGGCCTGCACATCGCGGCGCACGAGGATCGGAGCGAGGCCGACGTTCACGAGCTGAACCGAATCGCCGCGAAGGATTTGCAGTCGGCTGCTGCGGCACTGCGGACAGCGGAATTCGAACTCGAGCACTTCGAAGCGGTGGTTGCAGTCTTCGCAGCTCGCCTCCAGTGGCACTTCTTTCCACTGGAGCTCCACCGGCTGAGCAAACGCTTGCGGGGCAAGCTCGCGGAAAGCCGATTCAAACAGCGGCGGCTCGACACCGGCGAGCGGACCGAATTCGACTTCGACCTTGCCGACGCGCATGCCGGGCTGAGCCGCGCCGATGCGCTGGACTTGTTCGAGCAGATTGCGAACTAAAGAGGCTTCATGCATGGCGGCGACACTCGCGGACAACTGACTCGAGTTCTTGTCGGATTTGCTCAGCGGCATCGCGCGCGATTCGCTCCACCGCCGCAGAATGATCGGCTTCGCAAAACTCGCCAGGAATTTCGATCCCCCACAGCACCATGTCGGCTGGCGCCAGCCCGAGCGTCACGGCCAGATCGAGCACGCCCGGCAAGCCGAGATCGTGCGTGCCGCCCCAAGCCAGTTTTTCAATCCTCGCATCGGGCCAGCGCCAGCGATGAACGGTCGGCCGAGCAGCGTTCCCAGAGCACGCGTCGCAGATGTGCACGGTTTGGTAGGGCTCGATCCAGTCGAGAATGTCGGCTGGCACTAGCGCCGTGCGGACATCGCAGCCGCTGGGCGGCCACGGCTGGATCTGCATAGCGACTTGCCAGCCCACCGAATCGGAGCCGTGCGAGCTGCCGATGCCGACGAGCAAGTTCGGATTGCTCATGAGGTATTTCCTTTTTCAGCTGGACTGTTCGGAGTCTTGAGGACCAAAGGTCCGTAATCCCTTAGCCCAGCCCAGCGGGCTGGGATCGCTTCGCGTTCGCGGTATCCCAGCCCGCCGGGCTGGGCTAAGGGATCGCGGGCCTTTGGCCCTAACAGCCAGTGATGCTGCAATGCAATTGCCGCGCTCCAACGTCAGACCTCATAAGGAAGATGGTGAAGAGCCCGAGCGTCCTTCGATGCGGAGTTTCAAAAAATGGGTGGAGCAACTGATGCAAGGATCGTAGCTGCGCACGAGCTGTTCGCATTTCAGCGCGACGGCTTCGTCTTCTTCAGCCAAGATCGATGGCAACAAGCGCCGCAAGTCGGCTTCGATTTGCGCTTGATTCTGCGAAGTCGGCGGAACGATCTTGGCATATTCGATCCGTCCGTCCGAGTCGATTCGGTAGCGATGGTACAGCAGCCCGCGCGGCGCCTCGGTCGCCGCGCTCCCTTCGCCTGCGCCAGTGGCAAAGCGCACTCGCACCTCTTTGGGCGGAACGTATTGTTCGAGGATCGACAGGGCCAAGTCAAACGCATGCACCACTTCGAGCGCTCGAGCCACGATGCTGCGATACGGATTGAGGCACGGCGTCTGCCAGCCGATTTCGTCCGCCGCATGGCGGGCCTTCGGCGAGAGCTTTTCTAAATTCAAGTTCACGCGGGCCAGCGGGCCGACGAAGTAAGATTGCCGATCCTTCACGCGATACGAATGCAGCGCCGTCGAGTGCGGCACTTGCTCTTCGAAGAATACGTTTTCGTACTCCTGGGCCGGGAGCCGTGTGCCGTCCGAGCAAGCGATCTCGCCGTGCATGATCGGATATCGCTCGGAGTCCGAGAGCGAGACGTACTGATAATCGGCCTGAAAATCGGGAAACGGAAAGTCGGCGACCCACTTGGCCGTATCGATGGCCGCTTGCAAGCACCAGCGGAAATCGGGAATGAGGCTATGCAAATCTTCGCGGCGTGGCACTCCGTAGAAACCGCCGACCGCCACGTTGATCGGATGGATCGCCCGCCCGCCGAGAATCTCGAGCAAGCGATTGCCGAACTTCTTCATCTGCAGGCCGCGTTTGACTTCGTCAGGGAAACGCCGCGCGAGTTCGATGCCGCTTTGGCAACCGAAAAAATCGGGAGCGTGCAGCAGATGCATATGCAGCACGTGGCTTTCGATCCACTCGCCGCAGTAGAGCAATTGACGCAGGAGGTCGATCTCGGGAGTCACGCGAATCTCCATCGCGTTCTCGATCGCCTGCACGGCCGTCATTTGGTAGGCGACCGGGCAAATGCCGCAGATGCGAGCGGTGATGTCGGCGACTTCATCGAACGAGCGTCCGCGCAAGAAAGCTTCAAAGAGCCGCGGCGGTTCGTAGATGCGGAGCTGAACATCACGAATCTCTTCGCCGTCCAGACGCACCAACAAACCCCCTTCGCCTTCGACGCGCGTCAGGATGGGGACCGTCAAGCGTCGTTCGCCGCCTGAACCGTTCTCTCTTGGAGGGCCGTACGGTACTTGATCCGACACGCTTTATTCCTCCGCGCAGTTCGTAGGAGGCAACCCAGCAGGAGACTGTGCCGGCAACATCGCCTCGGCAATCTGCACCAGCCGCTCGCTCTCCTCGCGGAAGGCGGGCGCGTAGCCGTTGAAGTTGCGGAGCAGCCGAGCGCCGTCGCCGGGCGGCAGCTTGTCGCGGAGCAACAGATCCGAGAAGCCTCGCATATTGGGTTGTCGCGCAGGGCCAAAGCATCCGTAACATCCGCGCGTATAAGTCGGACAGATCGCGCCGCAGCCGGTCTGCGTCACCGGCCCCAAGCACGCGGTGCCGCGAGCCACGACGACGCACACGTTGCCTCGCCGCTTGCACTCTTCGCACACGCACTCGCTCGAGGTATGCGGCCTGCGGCCAGAGATCATCGCAGCCAGCACTTCCAACAATTGACGCTTGTCGGGCGGGCAGCCTCGAAGCTCGAAATCGACTTTGACATGAGCGCCGATCGGCGTCGAATTGGCCAGCGTTTCAATCAACTCGGGCTTCGCATAGACCGAGCGCATGAATTCTTCGTGGTCGGCAAAGTTGCGAAGCGCTTGAATGCCGCCGGCTGTCGCGCAAGCGCCGATCGTAATGAGGTACTTCGAGTCGGCTCGCACCTGCAGCAGTCGCTTGAGGTCTTCGCGCGTCGTGATCGAGCCTTCGACGATTGCCACATCGTAAGGCCCGAGATGCAAATCGCTCGAGGCTTCGGCGAAATGGGCAATTTCCACGGCGCCAGCGAGGGTGAGCAGTTCGTCTTCGCAATCGAGCAACGTCAATTGACAGCCGTCGCACGACGCGAACTTCATCACAGCCAGTCGGGGGCGAGCAGCCATCACAGGTCCCTGACTTTCAAAAAGGGTTCGAGCTGGTCATAGCGGAATACCGGCCCCTCGCGGCAAACGAACTTCGGCCCGAGCTGGCAATGTCCGCACAGAGCGACCGCGCATTGCATGTTGCGCTCGGCCGACATCCAAATCGCCTCGCGCGGAATGCCGCGAGCCAGTGCGCTCAGAGCCGTGTAATGCATCATCACTTCCGGTCCGCACATGAGCACGATCGAGTCGCTCGCGCGGAGCTCTTTCAACCGATCGAGCAGCAAAGGGACCACGCCCACGTTGCCGGTCCAACGATCGTCGGCTCGATCGACCGTCATCTGGACTTCAATTGCTTGGCCGATCCAATGCGCCAGTTCGCTGGCGTAGAGCAGCAAGTCGGGCGAGCGGGCGCCGACGAGCAACACCACGCGACCAAAGTGACCGCGGCGGCTGAGGATTTCATAGATCAGCGGCCGCAGCGGCGCAAGGCCGATCCCGCCCGCAACGATGATGACGTCGCGGCCGAGGCACTCGTCGATAGGCCACGGCGTGCCAAAGGGCCCGCGCACGGCGATGCGGTCTCCGACTTGCAAACGAGCGATCGCTTCGGTGACGCGGCCGACGACTCGAATCGTGTGCAAGAGAGATTGGCCCGCCGAGGCAGGGGAACTGCTCAAACTGATCGCCACTTCACCGCAGCCGGGCAAGTACAACATGTTGAACTGCCCCGGCTGAAAGCGGTACTCGCGCGCGACTTCGGGATCGACCAGCTTCAATCGATACGTGGCCACCGCGGCGATCTCAGGCTGCACCTCGTCAATCGTCGCCAAGTGCGCATGCCACGGATTGTGGCGAGGCATGATGGAAGCATTGGCCGCAGCGCTCATGACGGTTCTTCACAAATAGCGGCAACTTCTTCAGTAAGGTCGATCGCAACCGGGCACCAGGTGATGCACCGGCC
>JBQCEI010001052.1:0-15073 GCA_051960375.1 Aureliella sp.
CAATGCGACCGCGTACAACTTCGGTGACGCCCGCAACCCGCTCAGCAAGCGGCGGTTCTTGGCCTCGTCGACCGGCAACGAGTAATCGCGATCGAAAATGTAACCCGAAGTGTAAGCGAGGGACGCACCAGGTGGTGCGTTACCTCGCTTCTTTTTTACCGCGACAGGGTGGCACTGGCTCTGCCAGTGGCTCTTTTTTCGAAGTCTATCGCGTTCATCCCCAAAAAGTCTCCGACGGCGAACTGTCTTGCAATAGTTCCCCGCGGAAGTTGGATTTGCACTAGAGCGCTTTACCGGGACTTCTGACGCTTTAACTTCGAAGCTGAAGACACTGGCATAGCCAGTGCCACACAGAAGGAAGAAAGCGTTACTCGGTGGCGTGGCTGGCGGCGGCGATGGTGAATTGTTCGTAGGTGCGCGTCTGCTGCTGGCCGTGCTTGCCGAAGTTCTCCAGGGCGATGTCGTACAAGCGCTGCCCGTGCTCCGTCGGATACTTGCCGGTGATGCACGCTTGACAGAGGTCGTTTGACGGCAGTTCGATCGCGCGAGCAATCGCGCTAACCGGCAGATAGCGGAGCGAATCGCAGCCGAGCGACTCGGCCATGCGCTGCTGGACCTCTTCGGTCATCTCGCCCCCTTCGAGAAACTTGGGAGCGAACAATTCGTCGATCGTCGACATATCGATGCCGTAGAAGCACGGCGCGATGATCGGCGGGCAAGCGACGCGAACGTGAATCTCTTTAGCGCCCCCTTGCTCGCGGATGCGATTGAGCAGCACCTTCATCGTCGTCGAGCGGACGATCGAATCTTCGACCAGGAAGACCCGTTTGCCTTCGAGCACTTCCCGCAGCGGCGTGTACTTGATCGCCGCTTTGGCTCGACGACCACGACCACCTTCGATGAAAGTGCGTCCGCTGTAGCGATTGCGGATCAGCCCTTCGCGGCTGGGAATGCCCAGCTCGTAAGCCATCGCGTCGGCGGCGGCTTTGCTGGTGTCGGGCACCGGCACGACGATCGTGTCGGAATCGAGCGGAACGCGATTGTCCTGCTTCTCCAGCCGAGCCAGCTCTTCGCCCAGCCGCGTGCGCGACAAGTAGACGCTGCGGTCATCCAGCGTGCTGGCCACGTTGGCAAAGTAGATCCATTCGAAGAAGCAATGCGCGCGGCGTTTGGAACTCGCAAATTCGGAGATCTGGACTCCTTCGGGCGTCACCAGAATCGTGTGTCCGGGTGTGAGCGATTTGATGTTATCGGGGGCAAAGCCGAGGTTGAGCAGAGCCACGCTTTCGCTGGCGGCGGCAAACAGCGGCCCTTCGATCGCATAGCACAGCGGCTTGATCCCGAGCGGATCGCGGGCCAGCAGCATCTCGCCGCGGGCATTGAGCAAAGCCAAACTGTAGGCACCGTCAAATTGCTGCGCGACCTTGGCAAACATCTCGGGCAACGGCCGCGAGGAGGAGCCGTTGTTGGAGAGTTCGCGGCCGAGCTCGTGCATGATGATTTCGGTGTCGGTGTCGCGAGCCAAATGGTGCTCGCCTTCGCGTAGCAACTTGGCGCGGAGCTCGGCGTAGTTGGCCAGCTGACCGTTGAAGCAGAAGCTGAACCACTTGTGCTTGTGAATGTGTTCGCGTTCGAACGGCTGAGCGTAATTGCGGTCGTCTTTGCCGCAGGTGGCGTAGCGCACGTGGCCGATCGCCGCGCGGCCAGCGTGCTCGCGGAGGATAGCTTCGCACTTGCCGCGGTGCGAGAGACGGAAGACTTCGGCGACCGTGCCGACGTCCTTGAGCGTCGACAGGAGCTGCGGGCGGGCCGGGTTGTAGGTCGTCATGCCGGCGGCCAACTGACCGCGATTCTGGATATCCTGCAGCATGCGAGGCAGCAACCGCGAGATCTCGTCTGGCCCTTCTTCGGGCGCCAACGGGCTAGGTTGCGAACTGGGGAGATGATAGATCGCCGCGACACCACATTCGTGGTTAAGTTCGCTCATTGTAGGGAATCGCTCCTGACAGAGCCCCGCCCGGGGGCTCGCGAAAACCGAATTGCCGACCGGGTTTTGCCGCCCGAGTACGCATAAGTCTACCGCGGAGTGCTAGGGTGGCAAACCACCGAGCTCGGTGAATTCTCCCATCGGCCCGCATCGGCCAGAGAATACACAGTTTGAGGCAAAACGAAATTCGACAAGCTGAAGGCACACTTACCAGCCGCCGGGTTTTCCCAGTCCCTAGTAAGATTTCGCGTTTGCGCCGATAATTGCACCGCGCACCGGGAAACTGAACTAGTTGCCGGCTTCTTTTTTTACCGCGGAGACGCAGAGAGCGCGGAGGTTTTCTCCGCGCTCTCCGCCTCTCCGCGGTAATGAACACAACCGACTACGGGTAAAACACAAACGCATCATGAGCGAAACGGATCGCAAGCCGCTGATCGCGGGCACGGATGTTTGGGTCGTGAAAGTCGGTTCGCGAGTGCTCACCGGTCCCGACGGGCGGCTCGACCGCGTGCACCTCAGTCGGCTCGCTCAGCAGCTGGTCAACCTGGCCGACTCGGGCAAGCAAGTGGTGCTGGTCAGCAGCGGCGCAGTCGCTTCAGGCGTCGGCAAACTGGGCCTGCCGGCGCGGCCGACCGATCTGGCCGAACTGCAAGCGGTCGCCGCAGTCGGTCAAGCGCATCTGATCCAGACCTACGAACACTTCTTTACCCAACACGGTCGCCACGCCGCTCAGATCCTGCTGACGGCCGATGATCTGGACAATCGCACTCGCTATTTGAACGTCCGCAACACGCTGCTGACGCTGTTGCGGTTTGGCGTCATCCCGGTGATCAACGAAAACGACACGGTCGCCGTCGACGAACTGATGACCACCTTCGGCGACAACGATCGCCTGGCAGCGATGGTCGCCGGCCTGCTGCCGCGTCCGCTGCTGGTAATCCTCAGCGACGTCGCCGGACTGTACGATCGCGATCCGAGCGACTCGGCTGCGTGCGTGCTGCACACCGTGCCGCGCGTCGACGAATCGACCTTCGAACTGGTCCGCGACAAACGCACCGGACTGAGCAAAGGGGGCATGGGCAGCAAACTCAAAGCGGCTCAGTTCGTCACCGGCAGCGGTTCGCCGGTCATCATCGCCTCAGGCCGCGAAGAGAACGTGCTGTTGCGTCTGGCCCAGTCCGAACAGCTCGGCAGTTTGTTCCTGCCGCAGTCGCGAAGCCTCGCGCCGCGCAAACGCTGGATCGGCTTCTCGGCCCAGTGCAACGGCCAGGTGCATGTCGACGACGGTGCGGTGCGAGCCATCGTGACCGAGGGACGCAGCCTGCTGGCCATCGGCATCAAGGATGTCGAAGGGAAGTTCGAGAAAGGGGATATCGTTTCCATAGTCGCCCCCGATGGCCGCGAGATCGCTCGCGGCTTGATCAACTACAGCGCGGCCGAAGTCCGTCAAATCCGCGGCTGCCGCTCGCCGCGCATCGCCGAGATCCTCGGCAAGCGGCCTTATGAAGAAGTTGTCCATCGCGACAACATGGCGATCACTTCGGCGCAGCCGGTGTGAGGGCAGGCGTCAGGCGTCAGGCTTCAGGCTTCAGGTTAGGAACTGAGCAAGCGCTGGAGCCAGGCATTGACTTCGTCGAGGGTGAGGCCTTCGAGGAGGAATTTTTTCTGGCGCGAAGTGGGGCCGCTTAGGAGTGTGATCGAGCTCTTGGCGACGCCGAGCGAATCGGCCAAGACTTCGATGATCGCCTCGTTGGCCCGGCCGCGATCGGGCGGCGCAGTCACCGCCACCTTGAGCGCTCCGGCCTGCTCGCCGACGATCCCCTCGCGCCGCGCCCCCGGCTGAGCCCGCACCGGCAAGATGACGCCGTTGGTAGTCTCAGTGACGGCAATCATGGGCAGGCTCCAGGCTTCAGGCTTCAGGCTTCAGGCTTCAGGCTTCAGGTGAGTACGAGTACGAGGACGACGCAAACCCAGCCCTAGACGGGCTGGGCTAAGGAATCATGGACCTTTGGTCCGCAAAAACCTGAAGCCTGAAGCCTGACGCCTGAAGCCTCTCAAGTCACTCCTTCAAACAGGATCGACCCCAAGCGAACCATCGTCGCTCCAGCGGCGATGGCAGCTGCGAAGTCGCCGCTCATGCCCATCGACAGTTCGCTGAGGTCCACGGCCGCGCCGAATTGTTGCTGCAGAGAATCGCGGAGTTCGCACACCGAAGTGAACTCGCGCAGGGCCTGGTCGGCCGAAGAGTGTTCGGTCGACATGGCCATCAGACCGCGGACTTGCAATCCGGGAAGTTGCAACAGCCGCTCCATCAGCCCGGGTGCTTCCGCCGGCGGCAGCCCAGTCTTGCTCGCGTCTTCGGTCGCGTTCACTTCGAGCAGAACTTTAAGCGGCCGGTCGAGCTTGACTGCTTCGCTGTTGAGCGTCTCGGCCAGGCGCAGGCTGTCGAGCGAGTGCAGCCAATCGATCAGCGGCACGGTGCGAGCCGCTTTGTTGCGCTGCAAGTGCCCGATCAAGTGCCACTCGATGGCGCCGAGCTGGTCGCTGTTCAAATCGCTTAGTGCCGCATGCTTGGCCCACAGCGACTGCGGGCGGCTCTCGCCTAAAATGCGGCAACCCGATTCGACGAGCAGGCGCGTCAGTTCGACGTCGACGTACTTGGTGACGCCGATGATCCGCACCGCGTCCCCTTGGCGGCCACACGCTGCCAGCGCTTCGCCGACCTGTTCGACCGCGCGGCGATAGTTCCGCTCGAGCGCGCGGGCGGCTTCGCCCGGGTTCTCGATCATGACGCTTCGACTTCGATAAGCGTATCGACATCGCCGGTTTCGCCATCGAAGCGGCCGACGAAGAAATCGTAGATCGTGTGCATGCCTAGGGCAGTGCGCCGCGTCGCTTCGGCCAGCGTGCGATAGACCAGCCACTGCTCGCGGCCGATCTGAATGCGGTAAGCCGCTGCGACGCTCGGCGGAACGATCACGAGATCTTCCGCTACGGTGAGCTGGCGCCACGTCATCGGCTTGGCAGCATGAGCTGGCTTGAGGCTGATGAGCACCGGAGCATAGAGTCGCTGCGCTTGCGTGTTGGCTCGCATGGTCAGCGAATCATTCTCCAGCAGCAGCTTGCCCTGCGCGAGCTGACGCCGCCACTCCGGCAGCGCCAGCGGCAGCACGAGGCAACGCTCGCCTCCCGGCGCGACCAGCCACGCTTCGCGAGTCGCATCGGCCGCTTCGCCGCGCACGCCCGGCCCCAGCGGAATGCTCGACTGCAGCGTCCAGTTTCCTTCGCGATCGCCGATTAGTGCATCGGCCAGCATGACCAGGCTGTCTTCGCGAAAGAGCATCATCTGCCGCTGCACAGTGCAGCGATCGCCGAACTTGGCTTCGACTTCCAAGTAATCGACTTCCTCGTCGCTGTACCAGCACACTTCTTCCCAATCGTCCAGCTGCAACTGAGCCTCGCCATCGAGTTCGACTTGCAGCGGCCAGCGTCCGGCCAGCAGCGTAGCTCCTTTCGGCCCGACCACTTCCAGAGCGAGCGGCGAGTCTGAGAAATCGATCGCCATGCGGCCGCCGCGCTTTCGCCAATCGGTCTGCATGCAAGCCGACCGCGCGTTGTCGCTGTAGTTCGTCAGCGGCGGCAGTTCGCTCGGGGCGACCAGCTCTTTGGCTTCTTTGCGTTTGAGCTGGCTGGGGGTCAGCTCCGACAGCGCCATCACGGCTGAGAGCGACTTCGATCGGCGAGCAATCTTGGCCAGTGCCGTCCAGTGCGCTTCGCTCGACGAGACCAGTCCCGGCATCCCGAGCAGGCTGCTGCCGCCGCGGCGCGTCCAGCGAGCAGCGTGCACGAGCAAGTCGGCAAGAGCAGCCCGCTGCGGCGCATAGAACTTTCGCAGCCCGAGCGCATCGGCCAGCACGCGCGATCGCAAGACGCTGGCCAGCGATGCCCGCAGATAGCTCGAGCCGTACGCCAACCAGCGGGCCGGATCGTCGGAAGCTTGTTCGAGCAAGAGCGCCAAGTTGTCCATGGCATCGAACGCTTCGGCAAACAGCGTGCGTTTGCCAGCGCCGGTGACCGTGCCCAGCAGCAGCGGCAATTCGCACTTCATCACCAGTTCGCACAGCACCGAATCTTCAGGATCGCACGAGCACTTGGCAACGCGGCTGGCGACATCTTGCAGCCAAGGCCCGACCCACACGTTGCCGAGCCGCCGAGCGTGTTCCGGCAGCTGCCATGCAAAGGCCGCCAGGCCCAACGCCGCATCGGCTTCGCGATCCCCTTCGTCGAGCCACTTGGCGGCCATGGTTTCGATCGGCCACGACATCAACCCCGAAACGCTTTCGCGCTGGCCGCTGGTGATGCCCACATTGCCGATCACCACTTCGCCGCGGCTGGCGGCAGGAGCCTGCGTTTCTTGAACCAGAGCCGAGATCTGCTTGGCCGACATGCCGGCTCGCACGAGGATCTCGGCTTGTTCGACCAGCACGCACGACCAGAGAAAGGTCGATTCGGCCGAGATGGATTTGGGCCAGTTCAAGCGGCTGAGCGCATGATCGTAAGCGGCGGACCACACATCGATCGGCTGAGCCAAAGCGGCGCGTGCGCGAGAGACCAATGTTTTGCGACGCGACTTGCCCGCTTTACCCGATACTCCTGTTGCTTGTTCTTCGCTCTCGGCTTTGATCTCTTCAGCAAAACGTGGGTCGATCCAGTCCATAGATACACTCGTGCATTTTTTGTAACAGCCCGAACCCACCAGCGAAAAGACGCGTGCGTTCGACAGCCCGAGAAGTGATACAATGAGTAGCGAGCCACCATTGTGCTCGGATGGCACTCAATGTCAAAGATGGCTCAGACTGTTTCTTGAAAAGGATCGGTGAAAGTAATGGGAGAGCATCGCTGGCCGCGAGCCTCGCAGTTGTTGATAGCTTGCATGTTCGTAGCGCTTGGCCAACTCGCGATCGCGCCAGCTCAAGCGCAGTACGAAAGCCGCCAGCAGCGTTTGGAGAAAGTGGAAAAAACGTTCGGCGATCCGCCGGGCATGAAACGCTTGGCCAAAACCGATCGCATCTGGGTCGACCCCAAGCGGCATCTGGTCGTCGTCGATGGCTACATCGCCATGCGCAATGGGCAACTCGAAATGTTCGCTTGCCCCGCCGGCACCAAAGAACACGAATCGGTCGTGGGTGTCTTTTCGAAAGCTCAGTATGTGCATGCAGCGCTGCTCGCCGCAGGAGCTCGTCCCGGCAAACCGGTGCAGTGGGAACCGACCTTCGTACCGCCCAGCGGCAGCGAGATCGAGATTCGCGTTCTCTGGTTCGACGCCGATGGCAAGAAGCAATCGACCGATGCTCGCCAGTGGATTCGGCAACTGGGCACCGACAATAAAACGCTCGACGTGAACTGGGTATTCGCCGGCAGCGTCTTCTGGAAAGATCCCGACACGGGCGAAGTGCGCTACATGGCCGAGAGCGGTGACTTGGTGTGCCTATCGAACTTCACCACCGCCACGCTCGACATTCCGATCCAAAGCTCGCAAGCCAACTCGGGCCTGCTCTTCGTCGCTTACACCGACCGCATCCCACCCGAAGGCACGCCGGTGCGTCTGGTGTTCCGAGTAGTAAACCCTTCCAAGGAACCTCCGCCGAAAGAAGCTGCCGCCAAAGAAGCCCCCGCCAAAGAACCTTCGGCCAAAGAAGCTCCGGCGGAATCAAAATAGCTTTCTTCTCCGCGTTGGTTCTTCTCGCTTTTTAGTGGGTAAAGCCGGATGTCTCGTGGATTTGTGTCTCGGGCTCTGAGCATTCCTAGCGCGACGTGCAAGCCTGACTCGGAAGGGATCGCGACCTGAAGGGTCGTCTATGTCAGCCCAGGGCAAGACGCCGTCAGGCGTCGCAGCCCTGGGTCAACCGAACCGTCGGTATGTCGGCCCTGAAAGGTGCCGCTCAGTTGTTAGCGCCAAAGAAAAGGTGCGGCCACTGAAAGGCTATGGTGGGCACGGGAATGAGCGGCCCTGTCAGGGCCGACATGCCGCACGTCCATTTACCCAGGGCTGCGTCGGCCTACCGGCCTCCTTGCCCTGGGCTGACATAAGCGACCTTACAGGTCGCAATACCAGAGCCGAAGCACAGGGGGTAAGGAGCTGCACATCGCTTCACGAGACAGCCCACTTCCAAGGCACTAAATCGCGAGAAGAACCTCCGCGCTCTCCGCGTCCTCCGCGGTAAAACTCTTCTTACCGCAGATGCGACAAAACGTAGCGCACCACCGGGATCGAAAGGCTATTGCCGAGCAACTTCCAAGCGCGGCGATAGCCATACTCGGTCGGTATGGAAAACGAAGGCGGGAACCCGAGCAACCGCGCGACCTCGGCCGGTGAAAAGCGGCGCCAGTGATCTTGTGCGGCGACATACGATCCGGCGTGCAGGATCGACTTGCCGTAGCTGCTGCCAAAGCACGCTGTCACCGCCTCGGGATCTTCCAAATCGACGTGGTCCATCGCGCTGCCGAATCGCTGCACCACGTCGGGGCTGACCTGGCACGCCGCGCGATCGACTTCGGCTCCGCGCAGCAGATCGGCCAGCCGCACCGAATAGCGCGGCAGCGCGTGCCACGGCTGCACCTCATCTAAAGACGCCAATAAATAGAAGCGAGGCCGGCGGTTGGGCCAGCCGAGCTCGGTTGGGCAGAGCTCGCGCGTTTCAACCTGATAGCCAAGTGCTGTGAGCGTTTCTTCGAGCAACGCACGCGCTCGCGACTGGGCGAAGCCCGCTACGTTCTCCAGCGCGATCGCTCGCGGCCGCAGCTGGGGAAGCAGCGCGATCAAGTGGAGCAGGGGGGCCGAGCGCGGATCGTCGATGTCGCGCTGACGGCCGCGGCGCGAGTAGGGCTGGCACGGCGGCGAGAGCCACCACAAGTTGCCGCCGAGCGCATCGAGTGCATCGGCGCTGAGCGATCCAATCTCGCGCACCAGATACCGATGCGGCCAGTGGCGCTGATAGACCTCACGGGCCTGGGCATCAATGTCGATCGCAGTCACCTGCCCGCACTCGGGCCACGCACAAGCAAACCCGCCGATACCTGCGAACAACTCGATGGCATGCCACTGTTGCTCCGGGTCATCGCGTTTCATCGAAGGATTCTCGCCGAGTTGCCAGTCGGCCACATGTTGATTTTGATCCACACGCTATCCCGATTTCTGTTGCCGAAATGCAACGCGGGCGAACCTCTCACTCGGGCCGCGCACATCCCGAAGTCATTATGCGGCAAGCATTTGACGATGCCTACGCCAACTCGCGCCGGGACCGTTGGCGTCGCACGTGCAAAGAATGGCTGCCATGGAAGTGCATTGCATGAGCAGCCATTTTTTACCGCTGAGGACGCGGAGAGCGCGGAGAACAAACATGTGGGACCGGGTACGTTGGCTTTTCGCACCCTATCGATCACTTGCCGTTGCGATGATGGCGATAAACGCGATCGGGTGCAGCTTCGCCGTCATATTGTGCGACAACGTTTGCGCACAGTACGACACCGCAAGCTATGCGGCTGCCGCGCCGCAGCTGGTCGATGGCTGGCGGCGGACGGCGCAGGGTTGGGAGTGGTTACCTGCGAGCGGCGAAGAGAAAAATCCGCGCGAGGTTCCGAGCGAGCATGTTGCAGTGGCCCAAGTCTGGCCGGCAGCTTGGGCGGCGTGCGTGGTGCTGTCGGTGCTCGGCTTAGCCGCGGCCGGGGCGGAAGGGAAAGAGATCGATGCTTGTCTTGCCGCTGGTGATCAAGTCGGCTACGACCTCCGCCGTGCCGCATGAGAGATGAATACCCGCGCGATAATGTCCTGCGGCAACATACAGATTGGGACAGCCGGGCAGAGCGCCGATGTAGGGATAACTGTCGAACGACGCTGGCCGCAGTCCCGCCCAAGTGCGTTCGATCGGCGTCTCGCGCAAAGCCGGCATGACTCCGTAAGCCCACGCACACAGCTCGGCGATGGTTTCGGGCGTCGTCTCGCACTGGAAGCCGACTTCTTCTTCATTGCTGCCGACCAGCACGCGGCCGTCATCGCGAGTGACCAGATAGCGATGCCCTTCGTTGACGATGCTCGTCAGCCAGCGCTCGGGCGGATGGAAGAGGACGATCTGTCCGCGGACGGGCAGGATCCCGCTGGTCGCTCCCAACGGCTCGAGCAGTTGCCGCGTCCAAGGTCCCGCGGTGATACAAATGTTCCTGGCTGCCAGGCGTCCTGTGGGTGTTTGCACAGCGACCGCTCGGCCGGCGCTCTGCTCGATCGCTGTGACCGGGCATTGCTCGATGATTGAAACGCCGCGCTGGCGACATGCTACTGCGAGCGCCCGCACATGGTGCGGTGTGCGAAGCTGGCACTCGCCGGGCAGCCACCAGACAGCTCGCAGCGCATCGCTGTGGGCAAGTGCGCTCAGAGCGGGCTCGTGCTCGACCAAGTCATTGCTGTTCCAGCGGTGCGCTTCGATGCCCAGTTCGTCCCACCACAGCTTGTTAGCAGCCAGCGTAGCGGCCTCGGCGGGAGTCGTCGCCAGGTAGATTCCGCCGCAGGGGCGCCAGCCGGTATCGATGCCGGTTTCCTCGCCGAGCCGCTCGCCCCACTCTTTTAGGAGTCGATGGCTGAGCGAGCGGAGCTGTTCGAGCGGGTCATTCTCGCAGCCGCGCGTCGCCGTCGGCGGCAAGATTCCCACCCCGGCCCAAGAAGCGGCTCTTCCACAAGTGTCGCGCTCGAGGACGGTGACAACCTGTCCACGCGAGGAGAGCTCATAAGCCAAAGAGAGACCGATAATGCCCCCGCCGATGATGAGCGTGTCTGCGGTGCGATCCGAAGGAGCGAGAGGCATCGATGAGCTGAAAAAAGTTGAAAAAAGGCGAGCGCTGTGTTCCATGCGGCCCGCGGACTGCTATCTTCTTGCACCAGCGAAGCGCAAAATAACCACGAAAATGCGACCCCCGCGCTTCGTTCACTCTGGGTTCCATGGGATAATAACCGCACCGCGGTGGAACGCCTAGCAGCCCATTGATTTGCGCAGGTACTCGTCTATTGATCGAATCGGCCGGCGGGCAGTAGCCCCGGCTTGCAGCACCGAACCGGACGAGTGCCGCGTGCCGGCTCATGCAGCCAACAGGATGCTAGAGAACCCGCGAGGCGTTGTTGAAAGAGGCTGGACGACAGGATAGGTCAGGTGGCATGGCGAAAGTCACTGCAGAGAAGCTGGTCGAGCTCGTCGAGAAGAGTCAACTGACGACTCCCGAAGCGCTCGAGAAGGCTTTACAGGCGATTCGCGAAGAGAACGGCGGACAGTTGCCCGACGATCCCGTTGCGCTTGCCAAAGCGCTGCAGCGCCACAACATCGTCACCCACTGGCACTGCGAGAAGCTGCTGCAGGGGCGGTACAAAGGCTTCTTCTTGGGCAAACACAAATTGCTCGGCCACCTGGGCAGTGGCGGCATGAGCAGCGTGTATCTGGCCGAGCATACCAAGATGCACGACAAGCGGGCCATCAAGGTCCTGCCGCGCAGCCGCCTGGGCAACTCGTCCTATCTGGCCCGCTTTCAGCTCGAAGCCAAAGCGATCGCTTCGCTGAACCATCCGAACATCGTTCGCGCGCACGACATCGACAACGAAGGCGATACGCACTACATCGTCATGGAGTACGTCGACGGCCTGGACCTGCAGTCGATGGTCAAGAAGAAAGGTCCGCTGCCGTTTGCCCAAGTGGCTGACTTCATCGCTCAGGCTGCGCGGGGCCTGCAGCACGCGCACGATATCGGCATGATCCACCGCGACGTCAAGCCGGCGAACTTGCTGGTCAACTCGCAAGGCAAAATCAAACTGCTCGACTTGGGGCTGGCCCTGTTCAGCGATGACAGCCAAGCCTCGCTCACGATGGACTTCAACGACAATGTGCTCGGCACGGCCGACTATCTCGCGCCCGAACAAGCGCTCAACAGCCACCGCGTCGATCATCGCGCCGACATCTACGGGCTGGGCTGCACGATGTACTATTTGCTCACGGGCAGCGCTCCGTTCCCGGAAGGCTCGATCGCCCAGCGCATCGCCAAGCACCAGTCGACGATGCCGACTGAGATCCGCAAGCTGCGCCCCGATTGCCCGGGCGAGCTCGAGGGGATCTGCGTCAAGATGATCCAGAAGGACCCGAAGTTCCGCTACGGGACCGCTAACATGGTCGCCGATGTGCTCGAGGCTTGGCGCGTCAAATACGTGGCCGAGCACAAAGCGTACGCCAAAGGGAGCGGCGACGGCGGGACCGGTGACAGCCACTTGAATCTCGGCGAAGAGAGCAGCGTCGGCTCGGGACGCCAATCGGCTTCGTCGATCGACACGGTCAGCAACCGCTCGAGCGACACCGAAGCGGGACGATCGAGCACGATCGGCAGCCCCTCGAAACTTTCCACGGGCGACAGCGGCATCCTGATGCGCATCGCCAACAAATCGTCGCTCTCCGATGCCAGCAGCCGCATCGACCTGGAGGCGGAGATCCGTCGCCGCAGCGCTCAATCGACCGGCGGTGGCCAAACCGGCAGCGGCCAGACTGGCAGCAGCATCAGTCGCTCGTCGACGGGCGGCCGCAGCGCCGCCGCCAGCACGACGCCATCGGGCAGAAGTCCCGCGGGCAAGAGTCCCGCGGGCAAGAGCCCTGCGACCAAGGCAACGCCCGCCGCAGCCAGCGCGCCCAGGCCCATCCCGACGCCGATGGCCGCTCCGGCGGCTCGCCCGACGCCGCTGCCGCAATCGCGCGGCAAGCTGGCCGCGCTGATCATCGGCCTGATCGTGCTGCTGGCCCTGGCCGTCGCCTTCGGCATGTTCTTGGCGCAGCATCTCGGGCCGACGGCGCATGTGGTGCCGCCCGCGCAGCCCGCCTCGCAAGACATTGAAAGCGAGGACAACATGACTCCGCGCTCTCCGCGCCTCCGCGGTTAAAACGGTCTTGGACGAGCCTGCGAGCCGCTGAGTACAGCCGCCGGTGCGGTTCGCTGTTACTATGGACTTGAAGCCCTCGTCACGCCTGCCGCCCCTCTTCCCCCCCACTTGCGCCTTTTCGAGTTTAACGCAATGCGATTTGCCCAACGGTATGTTCGACCGCTCGTCTTTCTGGCTTTGCTCCTGTCAACGCTCGTGGTTGCAGTCGCGCCGACCCAGGCCGCGATCACGCAAGAGCAGCGGCGACAGATTGCGGCCATCGAAGGCGAGATCAGCGCAGGCGGGCGGATGTATGCCGCGGGCAACTTCACCGAATCGGCCGAAAAGGTCAGCGCTGCTCAGCAAAGCCTCATCGAGCTGATGGCCAGCAAAGATCCGGCACTACAGAAACTGCTCAAGCCGATCTACAGCCGGCTCGAGAAAGCGCACGCGCTGCTCGAGCTCGAAGGGGCTGAACTGAAGGAGCTGCCCCGCTGGGAAGAGCTCATGGGCGAAGGGGACAAGCCCGCCGGGGAAGGCGTCAGTTTCAAGACCGACGTCGCCCCGTGGTTGGTCGCTCAGTGCGGCAACTGCCATATCAATAATCAGCGCGGCAAATTCTCGATGGTCAGTTACAACGAGCTGATGCAGGGCATCAACGGCCGCAAAGTCGTCTCGCCCGGCGGCGGCAAAGGATCGCGGATCGTCGAAGTCATCGAATCGGGCGACATGCCGCGCGGCGGCGGCAAGGTCAGCGACGAAGACCTGGCCAAGCTCCAAAAGTGGATCGACGAAGGAGCCAAGTTCGATGGTCCCGATCCGGCAGCGCCGCTCAGGAGCTATGTGAAAGGTGCCGCAGGTGCCTCGGCCAGCGAGCCGGCTGAAATGGTCAAAGCTCCCACCGGCAAAGAGACGGTCAAATTCGCCACCGACATCGCACCGCTACTGGTTGCAAACTGCAACGGCTGCCACATCAACGGCCGACGTGCTTCGGGCGGCCTGAGCATGGATAATTTCGCTGCCCTGATGCGCGGCGGCGACAGCGGCAAAGTGATCACAGCCGGCAAAGCCGACGATAGCCTGCTGATCAAGAAGCTCAAAGGACTCTCTGGCCAGCGCATGCCGGCCGGCCGCCCAGCGCTCTCCGACGAGAAGATTTCGCTCATCAGCACTTGGATCAATGAAGGGGCGACCTTCGACGGAGCCAGCCCGACACTCGACATCGAAAGCGTCATCGATCAATCGTGGGCCGCAGCCGCCTCGCACGCCGAACTGATGAAGCGTCGCACCGAGCGAGCTCAGGCGCTGTGGAAGAAGGTGCTGCCCAACGCCGAACCATCGGTCGCCGCCAACGATGAACTGGTCGTGCTAGGCAACGTTACGCAGGACCGCGCCGAAGAATGGTTGGCGGCCGCGCAGACCGCCACCGCCGACGTTCGCAAACAACTCCACATTCCCAGCGGCCCGATCGTCAAGGGCGGCATCGCGATCTTCGTTTACAAAGGACGCTACGACTACGGCGAGTTCGGGCGGATGAACGAAAACCGTCAGCTGCCCGCCAGCTGGCAGGCGCACTGGCGAGCCTCGCCGCTGGACGTGTATGTCGCCCTGGTCGACGACACGGCGCTCGATGCCAAGAGCCAAGTTAAGATCCTTGCGCAGCAAATCGCCGGCGCATACGTCGGCTCGCTGCCGCAAGTTCCCGAGTGGTTTGCCGAAGGGGTCGCTCGCAACATAGCCCTAGCCACCGCCTCGCGCAACGACCCGCGCGTCGAACTGTGGAAGAAGGAGCTGCCCGCGGCGGCCGCCATGGTCGACAAGTCCGAGACGCTCCTTCAAGGCAAGCTCGATGACGAAGCCTCGGGACTGGTCGGCATGAAGCTGACCGGAGTGATGATGGATCGCCGCAACCGCAAACGCTTCGATGCCTTACTCAGCTCGATGCGCGAAGGCGAGCCATTCCCCGCCGCCCTCACCAAAACCTTCGCCCCACCCGACAAGTTCGTCAAGAGCTGGATCGGGAAGTAAGTTAATACCTCATTCCCAGCCTGCACCTCGTTACCACGGTATGCCAGGGAACGAGGCGGGGGACGCGCAAAACGCGAGGGAATCCCCTCAATTGACCGCTGCGGCGAATCAATCTACAATCA
>JBQCEI010001053.1:0-4962 GCA_051960375.1 Aureliella sp.
TCCGGGCCGCATTAACAGCCTGCAGTGCGCAACAGCTTGGGAACAATCTCTTAACCGCAAGCGACAACTTTTTATCAGGCCAGGCCGGGGGTGAGGGGCAGGAGCGGAGATAGGCTCAGCCTTACCAGACTGACCGTGGTTTATCAGGCTCTGTGGAGGCTGCGTCCCTCGCTTACGCGTCGGGTTACGAAAACGCCGTGGTCGCATGCCCAGTGTATCGGAGGTGACGCACTGTCACTTCAGCAGGCCACTCGTGGGCTCTTCGCAAAGCTATATCTGCGACATCAACACCACGGTGAATATGATGGCGATCAGTGGAACGAAGATTACCGCTCCGGCGAGAATCAAGTTCCCAAGCCCCGCCCACGCGGAGCGGAAGCCTTGCACCTCCGCGATCGTGTTGCACAGCAGCACCAACGACCAAATGCCGAAAACGGTCTCGGCTAATCCGAGCACCACCAACACCGTCCCCAACATGGGCTGAGAATCGAGCAGCGGAGTCGTCGAGGTAAACGTCTCACGGCCGAACAACAAAAGCTGTGGAATCCACAGCGGCATGGAAAAAATCGTAGGTACCGAAGCCCAGGCGATCGCCGCTGTGAGGTGCTGGCGGCTGGCCACTCCTCCGATCCACGCTCCGGTGAACCGGAGCAAGTGCGAACTGATCCACACGCTGATCAGTCCGCTTAAAGGCCCCAGCCCGACCGCCAGTGCGATGATCACCCACAGCGGCACTGCATCGCCGGCGTTGCGCAGCGACGCTCGATCGAGCGCCTCTCCAATGCCCGCCAAGCATATCAGCAGCATGACGTGCAGTTGCGGATTGGTGGCGACGATCCAGCGAATCGTATCGCGAGGACGAGTCCAGATGGTTCGAAACGGCTTTATCTCCTCCAGCGGAACCGAATCGCCGGCGACCACCGTCGATTCATGCGGCATCCAGCGCGGCGCTGCGTAAGGATTCTCCAGCTCGGCTCCACCTTCGTCATGTCCCATCGTGAATTCCTCTTGCATGCTTGAACTTCGCCGGTGCTTATAGACCGCTCCGCTGACTCTCGCCTCATTCTTCTCTGCGCGCCTGCGCGTCTTCGCGTGAGACTCATTCATTTTCGATCACACGCGAAGGCGCGAAGCCGCGAAGGCGTGCATTGATTCAGTCTTTGGGGCGGTCTTGCCATGCCCTTCCAGTCCAGATGTACTCGTTGCCCGCCTTGGGTCTCCAAGTGAAGTTCATCTGGTACTGGCCGCTGGGTTGGCGTTTTAGTCCAGGATGCCGGATGATGAATCGGTAGCCGCTGCCGGCATCGAACGGGACGCGCATGGTAACGATTCCACGCCTGGACATATCGAGCTCGGAACCTGCGGGCAGAACTCCCGACTTGGCGAGCTGGTCGCAAACCGCATCGACTTGCGCCTGCACGCGCAATCGCGTCGCTTCATTCCCGTAGGGCTCGAGCGCAACGATCTTCTGGCCGATCACCGCATCCCTGAGCTCCCATTCTTGCAACTTTAGATCCGAAGACATGATATGCAGCGCGACCTGTCGATTCAGGGCGCTGACGGCATTTTTGATACTTGATTCAGTGGTCAATCGAACATTGGCGTGACTTCGCAAAAGAAAGTAATAGTAGCGGACCTGCATGCTGCTGGCGATCAGGACCGCGATGAATGCAGTCCACAGCAAAATGGCTCGCAGAGAAAACTGGCAAGTGCCTGAAGAAGACATCGGGGCGCTTCCGCCGCACTCTTGAGCGCTCCAGCCGTCGTATTCAGTCACGCTAGCCTCTCCTTCTTCTTCACTTCGCGCCTTCGCGTCTTCACGTGAGATTCTGAAAAGCCTTGTCTCATTCGAAGGCGCGAAGCCGCGAAGCAGATCCGCATCTACTTGTTCCATTCTCTCGGCAGCCATGCCACGAGCGCGGCAATCGTCGCCACGATGATCAACACCTCAATCCAGGTGATCCGCCTCGGTGCTTTCTTGCCGCGCACAGAGCCCTTAGCAGCGGCGCCCGCTGGAGGTGCTTCATACGGGTTCATGCTTGCCTGCTTCCATCGCTTGGCGCCTTCGCCCAGATTTCAAAACGCATAGTCTCTACTGCGTCGAACTTTTTCGGGATTCCCGATGAGTTTTGACATTGGAGTACGGCAATCGGTTTTAAGTCCCGGCAGGGACGGCAGCCCTATGCCGGCGGCGCAAGCCGCCGGTGGAGTCAGCGCCTAACCGATCACCAAGTCCTGAAGGGACGACAGCCATTCTCGCGAAACGTCTTCACGCGTCCTCTGTCGTCCCTTTGGGACTTACTCTCACTGCGCTTTTCAATCCGGCGGCTCGCGCCGCCGGCATGGGGCGCCGTCCCTGCCGGGACTTAAAACTCATTACCTCATACCGACGTCAAAACTCATAAAGGGAAGCGATGGTTCTGCACTGCAATGCTCGCCATCGGCCAGGTCGTCCCAGCACCACTGGAAGCCCGAATAACCCGCTTCACTCAGGACCGGCTGGGTTTCCATCGCAGCGCGATAGACGCACTCAGGGGATGCCGACGGCTTTGAACCGAACCAACGTCCGATCAAGCCCGGCGATCTTGAAGGAGCGATTTGGAGAATCCAGCAGTCTGTCTTGCCATCATACGGCGCGATGATGATTTGCAGAACTTCCCCGTCGCGTTGGAGTGAGAATGCAAACCCCGCATCGCGCCAGCAATCGGCATCGCCGCACTGCCAGCCACGCTGAGCGAAATAGCGGGAAAGCCGGTGGGCGATCGTCTCCCCACGGATCCGCTCCCCCTCCGATTCCCGCTCAGGGCCAAGAAACGTAGCATTTAACGAACATGGCATAGGATTTGGTGCTCACTCATGGGGCGCTGGCGCTGAACTCGCTGAAGTCCTCGGCGACCTTTTCGAGTTGATAGTGCAAGCTTCCGGGCTTCTTGGCGGAAACCGCGGGCTACCGCCCCGCGGCTGAACTAACACTTAATAAGCGCCTGAAACAACGCACATCGCGCTGTCCAACCGCTCCAACGGAACGCGGCAAGTGCACGGCAGCTCACGCCTGGCGCTGCAGCTTACACGCCGGGCATAAGGGAGTGATGTTGCCGAAACTGCCTTTGACTGCGAGCGCCGTCCAGCCCGAAGCGATTGCAAAATCGGCCATGGCCAAAGCCCAGTCGTTTTTCTTTTTGCCTCGGCTGGTGGGAAACATTCCGAGCTCGGGGTGCGACATGATCTCAGCCGAGAAGCAACCGGCACAAACCAGCGTGTTCATGCTCGAAACGATACGGCGAATCAATTCTCGTTCGTCAGGCGTGGATGCTTCGATCTGGTCCATAAATTGGCTCATCAGTGCCAAGGTTCGCCCGGCGGGGCAGGCGGCAGTTTCTATTTGGAAGCCGCGAGGTGTACTCGCACTGTCATCCCCGGCGACAGAATTCCTTTCGAGTTGGGCAGCGTACCTCGGAAGCGAACAGTTCCCGTCTCGGTATCGACCACCGGATCGATCACGTCCAGCCGGGCTGCATGAGGATACTCATCCTCGTCTGTGAAACCGACCGTCACCGCCAACTTATCGGGCTCGGCTAAACCATTGCGGCGCAGCTGCAACAGGATGCTTTCGGGCACGCTGAACAAGACCTGCAGCTCGTCGTTCGACATTATGGTCATGATCGGAGTCTGGTCGGCGGTAATGAGGTCTCCCTCGGTAACCGAAATGCGCATCACCCTGCCGTCAAACGGAGCAGTGACGCGCGTCCACGACAAGGTCAGCTCGGCTCGCTGAGCCCGGGCCTTGGCGACCATAAGCGAAGCCTCTTCCTCCGCCACTGCCGCCATCTTCAAGGCCAGCTCTTCCGGGCCGATCACCTTGTTGTCGAGCAGCCGCTGCGAGCTGGCTCCTAATATCTGCGCCGCTTTCAACTTGGCCTCTGCTACTTTTACTCGAGCCCGGGCCACGTCCAGAGCGATCTGGTACGGCCGCGGGTCGATCTCGACCAGCAGATCTCCTTTAGCCACCGAGTCTCCTTCCTTAACCGCGATGCGGACCAAGTGACCGCTTACTCTCGACCGCACGGCCGAGGACGCGGGAGCCTGCGTCCTCCCGGCGAACACCCAGCCGCGAGACGCGTCGTCCGCCCGCGCGGCCAACGACGGGAGAGTCAGCACGGCAACCAGCAATGTCATCGCAGTTCGCATCGGAAGTCTCCATGCATGGTTTGATGAGTTTTAACGCTGTCCACCGACCATCGGCCGCGGGGCGTTAGCCCGCGGTTTGCGGCGCTTTAAGGCATGGAACCGGACCCTAACGCGTGCCGGCTGAGGCAGCCGCTACGCCTCGGAAATGCTTCGAGCATCGATCTCCAAGTTGCCTGAAGTCATCAGGTAAACCGAGTACCCACGCTCATCGCCGCGCGTGATCCCGTCGATCTCGTCGATGTACTGGCGGCTGCGGTTGGCGCGACGAGTCCCTTCCAGGACGCCGCGCACCTGCTCGAAATTGCGGACGTCGAAAAACCACAAAGTCGCTGGCCCGGGTGCGGGATTGCAGCAGCTGCACAGCTCTACATCGAAAGCGATGTCGCGATCATGATAGCGAATTGCCGAGATCATCGCTTCATGATAGCCGTGCTTGAGCTTCAGTTGCATCATGATTCTAAGGGCCCTCCGGCTCTGAGTCGCGAAGCGACGGCACGCAAAAGCCTGGGACGCGAGTCCATATCGACCAACACATCTTCAAGAACTCCATCGCGCTCTTCTTTGTAACCCGACGCGTAAGCGAGGGACGAACCCGCCACTGAGCTCGACACGTCATCGTTAGTCTACCGAAGCTAAAGGTATCTCCGCTGCAGCCCCTCACCCCCGGCCCCGCGGGGCCCAAAACCCAGGAGGGGGGGGGGAAAAAAAAAAAAAAAACACCCCCAAAAAAAAAAAAAAAAAAACAACCCCCTCATCGGGACAGGGGGGGGGGGG
>JBQCEI010001054.1:0-4730 GCA_051960375.1 Aureliella sp.
ATCTATCAAGACCCTCCTTTTCACGAGACAGCCATCGGCTGCGAACGCTGCCATGGCCCGGCGGCCGACCATGTCGCGATGCACGAGCGATCGAGCTCTGCTGACGGCTCCGATCCGATCATCAATCCGGTCAATCTCGAGCCCGATCGTCGCGAGAGCGTGTGTTATCAGTGCCATTTGGAAGCAGCGGCTCGCGTGCTCCGTCCCGGCCGAACGCATCTCGATTTCCGCCCCGGCATGCTGCTGTCGGATGTCTGGGCCATTCTCGACCAGGGAACCGACGTATCATCGGGCGGTCGCACGCGCTCGGTAAACCACGTTCAGCAGATGCGCGACAGCGTCTGCTTCCGCCAGAGTGACGGCAAGATGGGTTGCATCTCTTGCCACGATCCCCATCGTCTTCCGCCAGCCGAAGAGAAGGCAGCGTTCTATCGTCAGCGATGCGTGAGTTGCCACAGCGATCGCTCATGCAGCTTGCCGCTGGCTCAGCGGCAAGAGAAGCAGGATGATTGCGTTGCTTGCCACATGCCAAGTTTGAACTCGAAGAACATGGCGCATATCGCGCAAACGGACCATCGCATTTTGCGGCGGCCGCTGGAACCAGCCGACCAGCCAGGCGCGGAATCGCGAGCGGTAAGCCTGACGTACTTCGGCGACGCCGCCGAGCGCTTGCCACAACCCGAGCGTCAGCGCGGCTTGTTGCTCGGCACTTACATCCATTGCAAGCGCAAGGGGATCCCGATTCCCAGCTCACTGATGCTTTACTTAGAAGAAGTCCTGCGGCTCTTTCCGCAAGATGTCGCGGTGCTCGATACGCTGGGCGCTGTCGCCGCCGAGCGAAACGATCTAGCCGCGGCTCGAAATTACTATCAGAAGGCCGTTGATGCGGATCCCAGCGACGAAAATGCCCTCGATGGATTGCTCGGCGCTGCCTACGCAACGGCCGATTGGTCGCTTTGCTCGCAGTGCGCCACGCGGCTCCTGAAGATCGACCCGAGCAACGCCCGCGTCTATGCGCTGCGCGGCGATGCGCTGATGCACCTGGGGCGAGCCAGCGAGGGAATCACCGATATCGAGCGCGCCGTCGAGCTCAACCCGGGCGTGATCCCGCTGCGCGAATGGCTCGTGGAACAGTATCGCCAGCACGGCTTGAACGAAAAACTCGATGAACAATCGCGCCAGCTCGAGCGTGTTCGCAACGCTCGGATACCGAAGTCGATTGCGGAATCAAAGAATCTTGAGGACCAAAGGTCCGACATCCCTTAGCCCAGCCCAGCGGGCTGGTGTCTCTATGCCCGCAATCATCCCAGCCCGCGGGGCTGGGCTAAGGAATCGCGGGCCTTTGGCCCTTTATCGCCTCTCCACCACCAGCACTTCCTCGCCCGCGGGGACACTGTGCAATTCTTGCTCGGCACCCGATGGCCAATGAATGACAATGCGATCGGCTTGCTCGGCCCGGCCGAGTCCGAAGACCAGGTGCCGCTCGTTGCTGGCTTGATAGCCGTCGCCGGCTGTCAATTGACCTGCCAGTCGCCGCCCGCTGCAGTGCACTTCCACGCGAGTGCCAATGGCATCGCGGTTTGATCGCGTGCCGACCAGACACAACGTCACGTGCTTGCCGGACGAATGGGTTGCGTTGGTCAGCAGCGCGTACTTCGAATGCAAGTGGCCGACCAGCAGGTCTTCGCGGCCGTCGCGGTTCCAGTCGAGCTTGGCGACGGCCCGTCCGAGCAGCTTGCGCTGGAAGTAGGGGCGTTCAGGGCTCGGTGGCACTAGCTGAAAGCGGTTGCCGCGCAGCGCAAAGAACTGCGGTTCCATTTCGTACGGCGTGTGCCGGTGTGTGACGTCGTCGACGTGTCCGTTGGCGACGAACAGCTCGGGCTTTCCATCCAGATCGGCATCGAAGAACTGCGTTCCGAAGCCGAGCATGTTCAGCGACGGTTCGCGCAAGCCCCAGGCGCGCGTCTGATCGGCGAACTGGCCATTGCCTTGAGCAACGTAAAGCGTGCTAGCCTCTTGGTAGAAATTGGTCACGAGCATATCCATTTGCCCGTCTTCGTTGACGTCGGCGACCGCCACACCCATACAACCTTGAGCTTTGCCATCGACGTTAAAGGCCAGGCCGGAGGCGATGCCTTCTTCTTGCAACGCGACGCGGCCATCGCTCTGTTTCTCAGGAACGAACCAAAAGTTCGGCGTGGTATCGTTGGCCACAAAGAGGCTCAGATGCCCCGAGCCATCGGCATCCATGACCGCGGCGCCGAGCCCCTTGCCGACCGGCGGCACCGACAACTCGGTCTGCGTGCCGTCTCGAAAGGCTCCTTGCCCATCGTTGATCCAAAGGTAATCCGCGGCAGCATCGAAATCGCCCGGCATGCACATGACCGCTTGGCCACCTGCGTCGGTGCAGACGCGCTCGAAGACATCCTGCCCTTGGACATAGTTCACGTCGTAGAGATCGGGCAGCGAGTCGCCGTTGAGGTCCGCCATCACGCAGCTAGTCGTCCAAGCTTCTGCTGCGATTTGAACCGACTGCGTCACGTCGGAAAACGTGCCGTCACCGTTGTTGTGCAATAATCGGTTCTGTCCGATTTGAGCGATGTACAGATCGGGGAATCCATCGGCGTCGTAGTCACCGACCGTCGCTCCTTGACCGAAACCATCGCTATCGAGCTGAAACGATGGGACTTCTTCAAAACGCTCGCCGCCGATGTTGCGGAAGAGCTTGTCGCGGAACTCGCTGGAGGCGCCCGGCGGCCAGCGCGTCCCTTGCGTACAAGCCACATCGGGCCAGCCGTCGGCATCGAAATCGAGCACAGCGATGCCACCGCCGGTGAACTCATACATCTTTCGGTGCGTCTGGCCATCGGTCCCATTGTGGAAATGGAATTCGAGATGCGCGCTTTCGGCTTCGTCGCGAAAAGCGAAGTGGGTTACCGGGCTGGACTCCGCGAGGTTCGCATCGGATGCCGACGGCTTCGCGCGACGCGCGGGCAGAGGATAGCGAGCCAGGTCGAGCGCATGGACGGGCATCTGATCGGGCTGCACTAACTGCAACGGCGCGCCGCGGGTGCGGTGGGCGAGCGTTTGGAAGAGCTGTTTGATTTGAGGTGCCGCATCGACCTGCATGGCGATCTGCGCCCAGCCGTACGCTTCCCATAACCGTCCGACCGCGTCGTACCGCCCGATCAGCTCGAGCATCGGCTCCGTGCCCTGCGCTTTGCGCGAAAAGAAAACCTGCTCCTGAGCATCGCGAAGTTGCTGAAGGCCAGCTGCGTATTGTTCAAAACGCGCTGCGATTGCCGATTGATCGACTTGGTTGAGCAACTGTGCCAACCGCGCGTTGGCGGTCTTCGAATCGGGCGCTCGCTTCGCGGCTTCGGCATAGCAGCGCACGGCCCCGGGAAGGTCGCCATCGTGTTCGGCAAGCGCTCCGCGGGCGAGCCATAGATCGGCGTACTGCTCGGCTCGCTGGGCCACTTTGCCCATCGCTTGCTCGCTGCGCCGCAGCTCTTCAAACCTGCCGGTAGCCGAATAGATCTTGGCAAGCGCCACTCGGGCGCACGCGAGCTCGGAGTCGAGCTGGATCGCTTGCTCGAGCAGTTCGATGGCCCGCTGATCGTGGCCGCTCTCGGCCGCATGCCATGCCAGTCCAACGCAAGGCAGCGCGTCGTCAGGCGCCGCACGGCGAGCCGCCTCGAGAGCGGGCAAGTCGTTGACGGCCGCGTCGTCGCGCGCCAGCAACATCAAAAGATCGGACGCCTGGCCGAGTCGGATCAGCCGCAAGACCAATGGAATCGCGTCGGCGCGTCTTGCACACAGCCCTAACAGATTAGCGAGCCCCGCATTGCATTCGACCTCGTCCGGATCGATCGCCAGCGCGGCTCGATAAGCCTTCTCGGCGTCGCTCAGCAGATGAAGCTCGCGGTGGTAAAGAAGAGCCGACAAGCGCAGCGCTGCCAACTTGAGTTTGGGGTCGGAATCGCCCACTCGGCTCGCACACTGGACCGCTTCGTCAAAGCGCTCGCGGCGATACGCCATCTCGGCAGCCAGCATCGCGGCTTCGTCGAGTCTCGGGTCTGCAGTCCACGCATCCCAAGCTTGCCGCTGCGCCGCTTCGGCGTTGCCCAGCAGCGAGCTTTCCACCGCGCTGGCGAACAAACGCTGCGCTCGCCAGCGAGGGGCCAGCCAGTACCAGCCCCCGACGCCTGCACTTGCGAGTCCTAGAGAGACCAGCAATGCAGGCACAAGCCAACGACGCCGCTTCGCTCGAGGGCCAGAGTCAGCGCGGGATCTCGAGCGAGAAGCGGGGGAGTCTTTCCGTTTGGTCACGACTAATTCGCAGCGGCTTGGTGGGCGTGGGATTCGACCGTTTGGGATGTGCGGCTGTCGGCACGCTCGACCAGCTCCAACGTCGAATTGATCGATGCGTCGTCGACGACGGAAGTCTCACCGGAAGGCCAACGCACATCGACCTTCTCAACTTTGGTCGCATTGCCCAATCCGAATTGTATCACCCGCTCGTTGCTGGCCTGAAAACCGTCGCCCGCAACCAGCTGCTTGGTCCACTTGCCGACATCGGTGGTGACGGTGACGCGCGAGCCCAATGCGTCGCGAGCCGACTTGGTGCCATGCAGTTGAACGTTGAGATAGCCGCCGGTCGTGTTCGATTTATTCGTGAGCAGCGCCGCCTTGGAGGCGGTGTTCGATACGACGAAATCCATGAGCCC
>JBQCEI010001055.1:0-2269 GCA_051960375.1 Aureliella sp.
AACAATCGCCTCTTCCTTGGCATAGTTGCACTCCTTGCAGTGAACCCCGAAGATACTCATTCGTCCGTTCCGAAACACGAGCGTTATTCCACCTAAGCCCGTGGTCCGAAAAATGGGGTCCACTTCACCCATCCGTAGCCCCAGCCATAGTAACCACTGTAGTACGAGGATCCGCTGCTGGACGTGTCGCCGCCATACGGATCGCTACTGGTCGTGTCGCCGGATGTCGTGTCGCCGGATGTGGTCGTGCCGCCGTAGGGATCGGTCGATGTGCCCGTGTCCGTAGTGGTTGTCGTCGTCCCGCCATACGGATCGGTCGACGTGCCGGTGTCGGTAGTCGTGGTAGTCGTCGTGCCGCCGTAGGGATCGGTCGACGTGCCGGAGTCGCTGGTCGTGGTAGTCGATGTGCCGCCGTAGGGATCGGTCGAAGAGGTATCGGCGGTCGTCCCGCTCGTATCACCACTCGTGCTCGTGCTCGTGCTCGTGCTCGTGCTCGTGCTCGTGCTCGTGCTCGTGCTCGTGTTCGTGTTCGTGTTCGTGTTCGTGTTCGTGTTCGTGTTCGTGCTCGTGCTCGTGCTCGTGCTCGTGTCGCCAGAGGTGCTCGTAGCCGATGAACTGGAAGATGTGCCGCCGTAGGGGTCGGAGCTGCTGGTAGTCGAGCTGCAGTAGTTCGGGCCGATCTCGAGTACGCGAGCGTCGGCCATTGCGACCGTGTAGTCGTGGTAGGCAGCTGATACCGCCATGGCGTAGTCGTAACCGTCGTCGGCGCTCTTGATGGCTCGCGCATGGTTGGCATCGGCCATCTGGTCGCGCAAGCTCTGACGCTCGGTAGCCGCGTCGAGCTGGTCGTCGTACGTCTTTTTCGCCGTATCGCTCCAGAACTTGCTCTTGGCGTCGGCGCGATCTTGGGCGGCCTGCCACACCGCTTGAGCCGTATCGCGATCGTGTTGGCGCTGGGCATCGGCTACCGAGTTGGCTTCGGTTTGCGCGGCCTTGGCCAGGCTGGTTTCGTGATCGACGTGTGGCGACGAAAGATTCTGATAGTAGACACGTTCGTTGGTCGCTACCGCCAGCTTGTACGCAGACCATGGAGTTCCGGCGACGGCATTCCAGCTTGCCAGAGCCGATTCCTTGGCGATGGCTTCAGACTGCCAGGAGACGGTACGCGCGGTCTCGATGGCGACTGTTTCGTTCTTGGCGTTGGCTGCTAGGGCCGACTCGCGCGTCTTTTCCGCATCAGCGATCGCCCACTGCTTTCGCCGCAGGGCAGTCGCCTTGGCCTTTTCCAGCGCGACCGTTGCGTTGATTTTCTTTCCGCGAAGCTCGTTGTCGTGCTGCGCGACCGCGTCGTCATACGGCTTGGCAGCGGCACTGGTGGACTGCGAATAACTCAGCTGAGCATCGGCGATCGCTTTGTTGTAGTCGCGAATGACAGGGCCGACTGCCTCGTCATAGTTGTGTCGCGCCTCGGAAATGTCTTTTTGCAGCGTCTTACTAGCGTCGAATGCCTTTTGGATGTAGTTGATCCAAGCGCTCCTGGCTGCATCGCAGCTCGGCGATGGATTTGCCGATACAACATCCAGGTACGCTTTCCAGGCCGGTTCGACCGTGTCGTTGTAGTTCTTGTAAGCGCCGCTGATGGCGCTGTCGAGCGACTTTTGGGCCGGTTCGACGGAGTTGCTCAGGGTGTCCTGGGCGGTTTTGGTGGCCGCGCTGTATTTATCTGTTGCGGTTTGCAATGCGTCGTTATAGGCCTTGCGGGCTGCTTCCAAGTCGACGGTCGCGGGTTGCTTCAGCGCATCGTCATAGGCTTTTTGTGCGGCGCGCAGGTCATCGTCGTACTGCTTGTTCGCTGTGTTGACTGCTTGATTAAAGGCGTTGCGAGCTTGTTGGTCAGCAGTGGCGCGGTCTGCGTTGGCGTTGCGAACGGCAACGTCAAAGGTGTTCTTGGCTGCAGCGCTCGCAGCCTGGTAACCTGCATCGGAAGAAAAATCGAATTCCGGTCCCGAGTAAGTGGGAACGTCGCGCGGCGGCGCGGGCTGGCTCGCGTCGTCGGGAGCTTGCAACGAATCGCTGCCGGGCGCAGCGGGCCACTGGATCGGTTCAAACGAGAAACTGCTCGTGTCTCCAGTGAAATTGGCCAGCGAGTTCTGATAGGCGGCCGCCGAGGTCTGCATCGCTGCGGCGTAGGCAGAATTTTCCGAAGCGAGAGCGTTTTGGTATTGATCGTCGGCCGCGGTGACGGCTTGGGCGCGATCCTGAGCAGCCT
>JBQCEI010001056.1:0-3522 GCA_051960375.1 Aureliella sp.
TGCTGAGCACCCCTATAGCCAGAAGTTCCCGCTGGGCGTCCCCGAGAACGACAAGCTCGTCGGTCTTTGGGGTTAAAGAGAATCCTGCCGGCGACTCCCTCCGCGCTCTCCGCGTCCTCCGCGGTAAAAAGCGAAGCAGAAACTGCTCACGCGCCGTCCGGATTGCGGTTGAATTTCTGGAAGGGGAGGCGGACGCTGCCGATCGCGTATTGGTCGACGCGGAGCGGGTCAGGGGCGGCGTAGCCGATTTGGCCGTAGGCGGTGACGACGTCGTCCTGATCAACGCCGTCGCCGCTGACTCCGAGCCCGCCTGAGAGCAAACTGCCGGCGACGTAGACCGGCGTGCTGCCGGGGAAGAAGACCACGCCGTTTTGATTGGCCAGCGGGTACGGGACGTTCGTTCCTGCAATCTTGACCGTTGGATCGCCCGGGTCCCGGAAGTTGCGGCTCGGACTGAACGCGTCGAACGCAAGAGTGCTCGGCGTTTGCGGCGAGGCATAGATGCTGGCCGGCAAGGGATTGTGGTTGTCGAGATCCTCCGCCGTCAGCGGGTTGACGCCTGGCAACCGCAAGATGCTCTGCGGACCGACCATCAATGCCGTGTCAGGCCGCTGGTCGACCAGGTATTTATTCGGGTCGTTGACTAAGCCATCGGCGGCCGTTGGGGGCAAGTTAATCCCAGTCGGATAGCGCGGCTCGGCTAAGAATCGGAACGTGCGATTGGTCAGGGCAGTGCCCAGCGGCAGCGTATCGCCGTCGCTGAGCGTCGTGCTGATCGGACCGAATACGCCATCGCCATTGAAGTCGACTCGATCGGCAGGCTGCAGCGCGGCCGGATCGGCGTAGTAGCCGGTGTTCCTGGCTTTGGCGATCGATACGTCGATCGAAAAGACGGTAGCATCGGGCATGCGATAGACCCCTAGCAGTTCGCCGTTGGTGTCGGCGACCGCGATGACCATGCGCGTCCGCGCACCGGGCCTGAAGTTCGCGTCGAGGCGAATCGCCGCTCGCGTGATTTCAGCTTGAGCGACCGCCTGATTGATCATCTGTTCGACTTGCGCGGCGCTTAGCCGCCCATCGGATGAATCGTGCGGCACGACCAGCCACCGCTCGGGGACCGCTTGCCCTGCCAGATATTGATCGCCGCCTGCATCTACTTTGATATCGTTGCCGCTGGATGGTCCGGCCCCCAGTTGTCGGCCGACGTTGATCAGCGTATCGATACCCGGTATCGGATTGTCGGTCGTGGGATTGGGACCGTAGATCTCGAGCGTGATGCCGACCAGATCGATGCGTCCTGTGAGCAAGGCGAAGTTGGGCAGCGGTTCCAGCTTGGCATTGAACTCGCTGACGTCGCGGACGAAGGCCGATGGGCCGATGAAGCCTCTGCCGGCGGCGGCGATGGTGGCGATGAATTCACTTTCGAGCACGCGCGGGGCGTCGGTGCGCTGCCGCTCGGTTTGCGCGACGCCTCCGTTTTCGCTGGCATGCCGGAAGCTTTGTTCATGCGTGGCAAAGCCGTCTTCGCCTGGAAAGAAAACACCGATGCCGCCGACCAGGTTGGGTTGAGTTTGACCGCCGACGGTCACGAGCTTGAAGAGCGGGACTCCGCCCGGAAGCGTTGCGATCCCGCGAGCCTGCGCAGTAGGATCCGTGCCGGTGACAACGCCATACGATTCGGGCCAAGTTTTGAAGAAGGCCTCTGCGCCGCTAGCGACAACGGCCGGATCGACATTGAAGCGATTGAACAGCATAGCGTCATCCGCGCTACCGCGAATGCCGTCCAGCCCATTCAAGCGTTGGCTATCGCGGCTTTGGTGTTCGATGCCAAACAGGTCGACTTGCGGAGTGAATGGAACCTCGGGAGGAAAGTGACCGCCGACACCGATCGGCGCCACGAAGCCCGGGCCGGCGTAGCGCGGATCGGGATTCTGCGGCGATGATTCAACCTCGCGCTGCGTCACCGTCGACTGACTGATGAAGCGAATCGTGCGGCTGGTGAGCGGGGCTTGATTGCTGCTGAAGAACGCCGCGGTGCGAGCCTTGGCAACCGCTCCGTCGATGGCAAAGGCCAGCTTGACCGGATCGTTCTTGAGCGTTGCCGAAACGCCTTCTTCCACTCGCACGCCCACGATGCGGCCGGAGCGATCAACCACCGCGATGATCGCGTCGTTGGACGAGCTCGCTTGCGATGCCCGCTTAAGCAGCTTTTGAACTTCTTGGGGTTCCAGAAGCGCTTGGGCGCCCAAGCTCGATTCAACCGAGCTGAGCTGCGACTGGAATTGACTCTTGTCGACCGAGCCAAGTCGCGCGCGGTCGGCTTGCAGGTTTAGTTCGTTGACGATTCTCAGCGCGTCAATGGGCGTCAGCCAGCCGTCGCCGTTCACATCGACCAGCGCCGCCACTTCGCCGCTGGCAGACGCCGCACACAGATTCGGATCGTCACCGCGATTGAGACGATTGATCACGATCAGCGCGTCGATCGGCGCTACGACCCCGTCTGCGTCAACGTCTTCGGGCAAGTTGGCGTTGTGAACGCCGCAATCGGCAGCCAACAGTTCTCGCTCGTCGAGGCGTTCCAGCGCAGGCTTGCGAAATCGTCTCATGAGGTGCGTCTCGATCGCTTGAAAAAAGTGGCTCTTCAGGAGTTTTAGGGGCTACTGCAAGTGTCTTGTGGTGTGTGTGCCACTGGCCTTAGCCAGTGTGTTCACTCTCGAAGTTAAAAGCGGACAAGAGAGCGATCCGTTCCAAGGCAAGGAGGCTCTTGATGAAAGGAGTCATGCCGCGGACGCTGCTTGACATTGGGTAGGGATCTCTGCATCGGCGCTTCACACTTCGAGAGGGAAGACACTGGCTAAGGCCAGTGGCACACAAAGCAACCGGGGAGCTTGAACTGCCCCTGGTACCTGGCGTGTCTTTCGCGGCGCCGAGGCCACGGATGGACGCGGGATGAGAACTTGGCAAAGCCGCTATCCGCGGCTGGGGTGGCGGCTTGGGACAGTTGTCTGCCGGAGCATCGATCGGCAAACATGGGGAAATTCCTGTGCGCTGAAGCGGATTCCTGGCACTCGGCCGGCAGAACCGTTTCATTTGGGCAGGCTTGCTCAGATTATCATTCAGCCATCCAGCCGCTTCAACCGATACAGCCGGAGGAACCAGAAAAGGTATCTTCCCGTGGTCCGAGCCCCGGTGTTGTTCAGAATGCGTTGCGGCCTGCTATATGCTACTGTTGCCATCGCACTGCTTGGGCAGATGGCGGCCTTACGCGCCCAGGGGCCCGAAGCCCCAGGGGGGGCGCCCCCGGCCGCGCCGGCCGAGAGCTTGCTCGATGTGCAAGTGCCCGGACCCGCCGGCAGTGCTCTGAGCCCCAGTGCTCTGAGCCCCAGTGCTCTGAGCCCCCGTGATCTTACCCCTGGTGCTCTTGCCCCTGGTGCTCTTGCCCCTGGTGTTCTTGCCCCTGGTGGCATCATGCCCGAGGTGTTGCGCGATCCGGCCGAAGCGGTGAATCGCTTGCCGGCGCCG
>JBQCEI010001057.1:0-2769 GCA_051960375.1 Aureliella sp.
GGCCGCGCGTTCGTGCTGCTTGAGATCGTCGAGCGCCCGCGCGATGTGATAGTGGACGTCGGCGTAGTCGTCGTACTGAGACAGCGTCCCTTCAAAAGCAGCTACCGCCAGTTCGAGCTGACCGAGCTCGGCCAGCACGCAGCCCAGGTTGGCTCGGGCTTCGACCAGATCGGGATTGAGCTCGAGCGCCATGTAGTAGCGTTCGCGTGCCCCGGCCAGATCGCCGACGCGATAGAGCAGTTCGGCAAGTTGAAAGCAGATGTCGGCCGAAGCACCTTGCGCGGCCAGCGCCGCGCGGTACCAGTCGATCGCTACGTCGAGCCGCTCTTCGTCTTCGGCCAGATTGGCTTGTTCGAGCATCGCTTCGACGCTCGAGGCTCCGGGCGACTGACCCCCGAGCGACTGGGCTTCGGCCGTGCGTCCGGCCGCGGTCAACGTCTCAAAGGAGATCGTCGAACACGCTTGGCTCGCATCGGTTTCCGGCTCGAGGGCTCCGAAGTCGATGCGCATCTGGCCGGTCGATTCGACCAGGCCGTCCCCTTGCCGCAGCAGCAACATCTTGCCTTCGGCGATGATCGACAACTGCTGAATCGGCCTGCCATCGGAGGGCAACAACTGAGCCAGGTCGGCTAGCTGTTGCTGAATGCCTTGAACGGTGGCTCCTTCGGCCAGCCACTGCGCGAGCTGGCGGGCGGTGGCGACCTCTTGATAGTCGAAGTAAGGCAGCCGCATCACTTCCTTGGCCGGCTGGATCAGCCCCAGGCGGTGCCATCGCCGCACGACGCGAACGGAGACCCCGAGCAGATCGGCCAGCATCGCCGGCGTGTAGAGCTGTTTGACCGGCTGCGCCTCGGAGACGCCCAGTCGTTGCCAGAGCTCGGTCTCGGGCAAGACTTCGATGCGTCCCGAGCGAACCGCTTCGGCTACTTCGCCCTCGAGCGACTGCGTCCAGTCTTCCAGCAGCGGCTGGTCGGCGCCGACAACGATGATATCGGCCGCCGCGGTCGGACGGTCCAGCAGCCGGCCGCCGGCTTGGCGAATCAGGCCGACCATTTCCTTTCGGGTCAGCCCCCCGAGCTTGCCGACGGTGGCAATGCGTTTGCCCGACAAGAAATCCGCTTCCAATTCTTCCAACCTTGCTGAGCCCCGCATGCATCTACCAGGTGCCGTCAAGCGACGTCATCTCGGGCGAGTATACCAGATAGGAGCTGCATCCTCCTCCGCGCTCTCTGCGTCTCCGCGGTTAAAAATGTATTTCGCAACCGACTGATTAAGCGTTTTCCTCCCCTCGCCGCACGAACCACGGATAAATCGCTGGCAGCACGAAGCAGGTGAGCATCGTCGAAGTGACCAGACCGCCGATGACGACCGTAGAGAGCGGCCGCTGGATCTCAGCCCCCGCGCCGGTCGAGCTGGCCATCGGCAAGAACCCGAGGCTGGCCACCAGGGCGGTCATCAGCACCGGTCGCAAGCGAGCTAGGGCCGTCTCGCGAACGACCGTATCCATCGGCGCGCCGGTGAGCCGCAAGTGCTCGGCCGCGCTGACCCACACTAAACCGTTGAGCACTGCCACGCCGAAGAGCGCAATAAAACCGACGCCGGCCGAGATGCTGAACGGCATGCCGCGGAGCCACAGCGCAAAGACGCCACCCGACGCCGCCATTGGCACCGCAAAGAAGATCAGCGACGCCAGTGCGGCTGAATGGAAAGTGGTATGCAACAGCAGGAAGATGATCGCCAGCACGATCGGTGTGATCAGCGAGAGTCGCAAGCTGGCTGATTGCAAGTTTTCAAAATCGCCACCCCAGGCCACTTCGTAACCCGGCGGCAACGGCACTTCGCGTTCGACGGCTGCCTGAGCGGCTGCGACGAAGCTGGCTACATCGCGGCCGCGCACGTTGCAGGCGATGAACGTTCGCCGCCGCGAGTTTTCATGCTCGACGCCGGGCGGAGTTTCTTCGATGCGCACCTCGGCCAGATCGCCCAGCGGCACGAGCTTGCCACCGGTGTCGGCCACGGGCAGTTGCCGCAAATGCTCGACATCGTCGCGCCACGCCTCGGGCAGGCGCACCATGATCGGAAAGCGAGCTCGCCCTTCGAACACCGTGCCAACGCGGCGGCCGCCGACGGCCGCGATGACATTCATCACCTTCTGGGCATCGACCCCGTAGCGAGCCAGCGCGGCGCGATCGGGCAGGATGGTTACCGTCGTAAGATTGGCTTGATAGTCGGCCTTCACGTCGACCGCGCCGGGGACACCTTTGAGCACGCGTTCGATGTCCTTGGCCTTGCTTCCGAGCACATCGAGATCGTCTCCGTAGAGCAAGACGGCTACGTCGGCTTTGACGCCAGCGACCAATTCGTCGACGCGCATTTCGATCGGCTGCGTGAAGGCGAATACCGCGCCCGGCACGTTGGCCTCAAGAGCAGCGGACAATTCTTCGATCAACTGCTCGCGTGATTTGTGCTCAGCCCACGAGCGTCGATCTTTGAGAATGACCCAGATATCGGTTTGGTGCACGCCCATCACGTCGTTGGCGATCTCGGGGCGCCCCGTCTTGCAGAAGACCGTCTTTACTTCAGGGAACTTGGTCAGTTGCTCTTCGACTTGCTGTGAAAGCTCGATCGCTCCTTCGAGCGAAGCGCTCGGCAAGCGGTTGGCTTCGATCAGCAGATCGCCTTCCTCGAGCCTCGGCATAAAGTCACCGCCGAGGTTCCAAGCGATCGGCACGCTCACGCCGACGATTGCCAGCGCAGCCAGCGCGATCA
>JBQCEI010001058.1:0-7852 GCA_051960375.1 Aureliella sp.
AAGGCTCGCGCTGCTCTTATCTTCGTGTCTTTGTGTCTTGGTGGTTCATTCATGAACGGATAAACCACCAAGACACAAAGGCACCAAGAAAGCCGGCGGAGTCCCGGAAAGCTTTACACTCTCAGCACACGCTTTCACCATGCGCGCCATCATCATCGGCTCGGGAATCGCTGGACTATCGGCCGCTCATGCGCTGCGGCGTTGCGGCATCGAGGTGACCGTCTATGAACGAGCGCCGGCGCTCGGTGAAGTGGGCGCTGGGATCGGCTTGTGGGCCAACGCGCTGCGAGCCCTCAAGAGCATTGGCCTGGATGCTCGCGTGCGCGCAGCGGCGATGCCGATGGCGGTTTCCGAAATCCGCTTGGCCGAAGGTCACCGTCGCGTTTCGTCGCTCTCCGCCGCGCGGCTAAACGCGTACATGGGTTACGAGCCCGCGCTGTCGCTCATCCATCGCGTCGAACTGGTCGATGCGCTGGCTGAATCATTGCCGCCGGAAACGACCCGCTTTGGTTTTGAATGCGAACACGTTCAGCTCAGTCCAGAGGCGGCCGAAGTGCGTTTCAAAAACGGGCATGTCGACCGAGCCGACCTGTTGGTCGGCGCCGACGGCATTCACTCGGTGGTCCGCGCCCAGCTCTTCGGAACCCAGCCGCCGCGCTACGCCGGCTATACCTGTTGGCGCGGCGTGTGCGCTCGCCCCACTTCGATCGCGCCGGGCTACGTTGGCGAATGGTGGGGCAGGGGACAGCGCTTGGGGATCACATCGCTCACCGAGGACCGGGTATATTGGTTTGCGACGCGCAACGCCCCGCCGGGCGAGCGAAGCGACGACGAACGCGCAGCGGCAGCCGCTGCGTTCCGCCACTTCGCCGAGCCTGCGGTGGAGATGATCGAGTCGACGCCGCAGAGTGCCGTGCTTCGCAACGACATTATCGATAGGCCGCCCGACCAGCGGCGCTGGACCAAAGGGCGAGCCGTGCTGATCGGCGATGCGGCTCATCCGACCACGCCCAACCTCGGTCAAGGGGGCTGCATGGCGATCGAAGACGCCGTCGTGCTGGCGCAGTGTCTCCAGATGCAGCGGCCGGCAATCGCGCGAGCAGCTCAAGCAAGCGAGCGCTCGACGCAACAGAGAGATCTTCAGTGGCAGCTCGACAACTTCGTCGCCCGGCGTTTTCCGCGAACGCGCACGATCGTCGACTCCTCATGGAAGCTCGGCAAGATCGGGCAGTACGAAGGACGCCTGGCATGCTGGCTGCGCGATCTAGCGGTCGCCAGCACGATGCCGCTGCTAGGCGCGCGGAGCCTACCGCGCTTCGCCGCCTATGACGTCGGGCCGATCGACTGAAATTTCACGCAGTGAGAAAAGCTGGTGGCCCAACGTGGGACGGCAGTCCTCTGCCGTCAGCACCCGGCAAGCCGCCTGACTCTGCCCGTCTACCTCTTCTTTTTTCGGCCGCTTCGCGGCTATTGAGAAATGAGGTGCGCGCCAGCCGGCTTGCCGGGTGCTGACGGCAGGGGACTGCCGTCCCACAGTTCGGCTGGCAGCCGTTTGCGCTGCCTAGGGGAGGACCGCGCCCAGTGCCATCACCGCTCCGCCGACAATCGCGCAGCACGCGATCACCGTAAAAGCAACGAGCAGCCTTTCAAGCCGAACTTGCGACATGCTAGGGCTCCTTTTCACCAGCGGCTTCCCCGACACAGCTCGATTGAACACCGCATGCCGTAGAAGGTTGCGGTTAAAAATCGATTCAGCCGAAAAAGTTTGCCGGCAGGTCTGCCCCCCTCCGCGCTCTCCGCGTCTCCGCGGTAGAACAACGCATTAAGGTGCAGCCGCTTGGAAAACGACCCGCCCACCGAAGATCGTCGTGACCACGCTGGCAGTATGCACGCGCTCAACCGGCAGGGCAGCTAGATCGTCGCTCCAGACGATCACGTCGGCCAGCATCCCGGCGGCCAGCGTCCCCTTCTGTTCCTCGGCGTACTCGGCATAGGCCGACCCGCTCGTGTAAGCCTCCAGGACGGTTTCCAGCGACAGCCGCTGCTCGGGTAAAAACCCGCCCGGCGGCTCGCCCCCGAGCGTCTGGCGCGTCAGGGCGGTGTGCATCCCAAGCCGCGGATCGAGGCCGACGACCGGCCAATCGCTGCCGAAAGCCAACCGGCCTCCTGCGTCGTGAATGCTCTTCCAGACCCAAGCCCGTGAAGCCCGATCGGGTCCCAAATTGGCCGCCCACACCTGAAACGTATTGCTGTTAGGATTGGCATGATAGGGCTGCATCGATGCGATCACTCCCAGGCGGCCGAAGCGCGGGATGTCCTGACTGCTGATCGATTCGATATGCTCCAGCCGATGCCGCCGCGGTCGCTTGCGCTCGGTGTTGAGCGCCGCAGCCCGCTCCATCGCGTCGAGCGTCATGCGAATGCCGCCGTCGCCGATCGCATGCACCATGATCTGCCACTCGCGGCGATCGAACTCGGCGATCATGCGATTCAAATCATCGACGTTCGTTTCAGGTAGCCCGAGCGTAGGCCGGTTCGCATACGGTGCCAACAGCAATGCGGTGTGAGCCTCCACCACGCCGTCGACGAACAACTTCACCGCTTCGATATGCAGCTTGGCAAACCGGGCTTTGAGGGCATGCAGCCGGTCGATCTCTTCGCCGGTCATCTTCGGCCGCGTCTCCAGTGCGAAGGCAATCCGCAGCGGCAACTGCTCAGCGGCTCGCAGCTCTTCAAACAGGTCGAGCTCTTCCAGCCCGACGCCGGCATCCTGCACACTGGTCACTCCCAAGCGGTGCGCCGTGGCGATCCCTTGGCGCAGTGCCTCAAGCTTGTCACGCCGCGTCGGCTGCGGCAGCACTTTGTCGAGCAGCGCTTGAGCGGTTTCCTTGAGCACGCCGGTGGGCTCTCCCGACGCATCGCGAACGATCGCCCCGCCCGCCGGATCGGCCGTCGAGCCGGTGATGCCCGCAGCGGCCAGCGCTCGCGAGTTGACCCAGGCGGTATGCCCGTCGTAGCACCTCATCACCGCCGGTCGATCAGGAACCAAGCGATCGAGCAAATCCTTGTGCGGCAGCCCGCCGGCAAACGTGCCGTACTGCCAACCGCGACCGATGACCCAGGGATCGTTCGGATGTTCCGCCGCAAACGCCGTGATCTTCTCTTCGACCTGGGCCAGCGATTCGGCGTCGGTCAGATCGACTCGAAAGAGCGACAGACTGCCCGAGAGAAAGTGCACGTGGGCATCGTTAATTCCAGGCGTCACCGCAGCGGCGCGAGCATCCAACCGCCGCGTTCGAGGTCCGATGAATTTTTGAACCTCCTCCGCCGATCCGACCGCCACAATCCGCTCGCCCCGAATCGCCAACGCCCCTTCGCGCCAGCCCGCCGGCGTGAACAGATTGCCATGCTCGATCACGACATCAGCATGTTGCTCTGCCGACGGATCGGCTCGTTGCTCATCCGCTAAAAGATCACGTGATGACGCCATGCTTGTTCCAACGATAGCCGCAGCGATCAATAACACTACCCGAAGAAATATCATGACTGTGCCTCTCTCCGCGCTCTCCGCGTCCTCCGCGGTTAATCCTTCTCCAGCCAAGGAAGCGCCAACAGATCGACATTGCCCCCGCTAAGAATCACGCCGACGCGCCGGCCCTCGACGGGCAAGCGATGTTTCAACAGCGCCGCCAGCGGTACGGCCGACGACGGTTCGATGACGATCTTCATCACTTGCCAGGCGAGCAACATCGCTTCGATGATCTCTTCGTCGCTGACGGTGGCGATTGAGCGAACGCTTCGCTTGATTACTTCGAAAGGGCGCACGCCGAGCGAGGTCCGCAGACCGTCAGCGATCGTATCGACCTTGCCCAGCGGTTGCAGCGAGCCCGATGCCAGCGAGCGAAAAGCGTCATCCGCCCCGGCCGGCTCGGCGCCGTACACTTGCAAGCCGCTCCCCGCAGCAACCAGCGCGGTGCCGCTGAGCAAACCTCCGCCGCCGACCGGTGCGACGATCGCATCGAGCTCGGGCACGTCTTCGATCAACTCGAGCGCCGCAGTGGCCTGACCGGCGATCACCCGCCAATCGTCATAGGGATGCACAAACGTCGCGCCGGTTTCCGCTTGCACCGCCGCAGCGGCCGACTCGCGCGCAGCCAGCGTCGCTTCGCAAAACGTGATGCGACCTCCCAGCCGCTCGACCGACGCCACTTTCGGCTTGGGAGCATTGACTGGCATAACGACGTGAGCCACCGTGCCGGCATTGCAAGCCGCCAGCGCCAGAGCCGCTGCATGATTGCCCGACGAATGGGTCACCACGCCACGAGCCCGTTCTTCGCTCGAGAGCGACAGCACCGCGTTGTGTGCTCCGCGAGCTTTGAAGGCCCCGATCTTTTGCAAGTTCTCGCATTTGAAGAACAGCTTCGCCCCGGTCATCCGGTCGAGCGTGCTCGAGGTGAACACGGGCGTGCGATGAATGTACGCCGCGATGCGAGCGTGCGCTGCGGCGATGTCCAGAGTGCTTGGTTCAAAGTCGTTCATGGCGTTTCCGTCGGTGTGCGCAGAGTAACCCTCCGCGCCTCCGCGGTAAACAGCAGCAGAGGGATGCGGTAACCTGATACAATACCGCAAAACGTTTACGTATCTAATGCTGGAGAACCGAATATGTTTCCACGTTTTGCCATGCCTCTGATCGCGATGCCGCTCGTCGTCGCTCTGTCGTTCTTCGCACCCGCCCGGGCTCAAGCCGAAGAACATACGCAGGACAAGCTCGAACAAGTCATGGCGGCGATTAAGAGCAAGAAAGCGGTGCTGATCGACGTGCGCGAAAAGAGCGAGTGGGAAAAAGGACATTTGAAAGGTGCCAAGCTGCTGCCGTTGAGCGCGCTCAAGGGAGAGATGAAGCCGGAAGAAGTTCACAAGCTGATTCCGCCCGGAACGCTCGTCTATGTCCACTGTGCATCGGGCTATCGCTGCCTCGATGCAGCCCCGCTGCTGCGCAAATACGGCTACGAAGTGCGGCCGCTGTCAGCCGGTTACAAGCAGCTGCTCAAAGCCGGCTTCACCCAGGCACCGGCTACCGAGGATTCGAAGTAATTTCATTTTTTACCGCGGAGAACGCGGAGGGCGCGGAGATGATGCTTTGGATTTCGAGCGGTGCGCGGCGAGCAGTGTCTTGGCTTTGCGTGGCAACTGCGGTTTCGTTTGGCAGTTGCGTCATCGCGCAGGAGCGCTCGCCGGTTCCCGAAGCTGGTCCCACGGCGTCCAGCACCGATCTGGTCGGTCGCTGGGGCGAGGATGTGACGGTCACTCCGGTCAACCAGTTGCTCACGCCGTACGGCACGCAGATCGATCTGCCGGGCATGCGGCCTCAAGCGATGGCTCTATCGGCCGACGGCCGCACGCTGGTCATCGCGGGCAAGACGAACGACCTGGTCGTCATCGACCCGGCCTCGGGCGAGATCCGCGCCCGCGTTGCGTTGCCCGAAGAAGGACGCGCCGAACCGGCGACCGAAGTCGCTTCGCCGAACATCCTCAAACCCGATGTCAAGGGACAAGTCAGCTACACCGGCCTCGTCTTCTCGCACGACGGCAAACGCATTTACATGAGCAACGTCAACGGCTCGGTGAAAGTCTTTGCCGTGCTCACCGACGGCTCGGTGCAGCCTTCGCACACGCTCCCACTGCCCGAAGCCGGCGCGCCGCGGCGCAAAGCGGAGATTCCCAGCGGACTGGCCCTCTCGGTCGATGATTCGAAGCTTTACGTTTGCGGCAATCTCTCGAACCGCCTACTCGAAGTCGATGTTCACTCAGGCAAACTCTTGCGGTCGTTAGACGTGGGCGTCGCTCCCTACGATGTCGTCGTCGCCGGTGGCAAAGCGCTGGTGAGCAATTGGGGCGGGCGCCGGCCGGGACAGGGCGACTTGGTCGGACCAGCGGGCCGCGGTACCACCGTCCGCATCGATCCGGTGCATCACGTCGCCAGCGAAGGTTCGCTCACGCTGATCGATCTCGACTCTGGGAAGCAGATCGACGAGTTGATTACCGGGAGGCACGCTTGCGCGCTGGCCGTTTCGCCCGACGGTGAATATGCCGTATGCGCCAACGCGGCCAGCGATCATTTAAGCATCATCGATATCGGGAAAGCTCGCGTGGTCGATACCGTCTGGATGAAGCCCAGTCCGGCCGACCTATTCGGTGCCTCGCCCAATGCGCTGGCCTTCGAACCCTCCGGCAAACGGCTCTTCGTCGCCAACGGTACGCAGAACGCCATCGCGGTCGTCGCATTCGATCCCGAGGACAAAGGCGAGTCGAAGCTCCAAGGGCTGATTCCCGTCGGCTGGTTCCCGGGGGCTTTGGCATTCGATGCACATCGCAAGCAGTTGCTGGTTGCGAACATCAAGGGACTGCCCAAGACGCCCAAGAAACAGGCCAGCGGCGCCGAAGGCTTCAACTCGCACCACTACTCCGGTTCGATTTCGATCGTGCCTTTGCCCAAGAACGATAATGAGCTAGCGCAGTTGTCCGAGCGCGTGGCCAAGAACCTCCGCCGGCCAGCGATCGCAGCCACCGCTCAGCCGCCGCGGCCGGGCGTTCCACCGCTGCCTATCCCAGAGCGGATCGGCGAACCGAGCTTGATCAAGCACGTCGTCTATATCCTCAAAGAGAACCGCACCTACGACCAGGTCTTCGGAGCCTTGGCCAAGGGACGCGGCCATGCCGACTTGTGCATCTTCGGCGCCGACATCACGCCCAACCAACATAAGCTCGTCGGCGAATTCGTCTTGCTCGACAACACTTACTGCTCAGGCATTCTCAGCGCCGACGGACACCAGTGGAGCACGACGGCTTTCAGCACCGACTACATGGAGAAGAGCTTTGCGGGCTTCCCGCGCAGCTATCCCGACGGCATGGGCGCCGATGAACGCGACGCGCTGGCTTATTCGCCGGCGGGATTCATCTGGGACAATGCGGTTGTCCATGGCAAACGGATCCGCAACTACGGCGAGTTCATGATGCCGAAGGTGCGCTGGCGCGACGCGCAGAAGAAAGGCTCGCCCGATTTCCTGTCGTGCTATCGCACTTGGAAGGGTGAAGAGGACTCGGTGATTTTCGAAAGCGCGCCGGCCATCGATACGATCGCTCCGTTTTCGCCGACCGGCTATGTCGGCTGGAACATGTCGGTGCCCGATCAGTTCCGCGCCGACTTTATCATCAACGAGCTCAAAGAGTTCGAGCAGCGCGGCGAGTATCCGGAGCTGGTGATCATCTGCTTGCCGAACGATCACGGCAGCGGCACGGCAGTCCATTGCCCGACCCCGGCAGCTTGCACGGCCGACAACGACTTGGCATTTGGCCGCATCGTCGAAGCCTTGAGCCATTCGAAGTTCTGGAAAGAGATGGCCATCTTTGCCATCGAAGACGATCCGCAAGCCGGCTGGGACCATGTCAGCGGTTACCGCACGACCGCGTATTGCATCAGCCCCTACACCAAACGCGGCCAGACGATCAGCACGCAGTACAACACGACGAGCGTGATCCGCACGCTGGAACAGATCCTGGGCTTGCCGCCGATGAACCAGTTCGACGCCAGCGCGACGCCGATGTTCGACTGCTTCACCGACGTGGCCGACTGGCGCCCCTTCGACGCCGTGCCCAACCTCGTGCCGCTGGATCGCATGAACCCCGACCCGCAAGCGCTCCTCGATCCGCTGCTGCGCCGCGACGCGATCGTTTCGGCAACGCTCAACTTCCAAGAAGTCGACAAGGCACCCGAGGATACGCTCAACCGCATCCTCTGGCGAGCCATGAAGGGGAGCTCCGTGCCCTATCCCGAATGGGCCGTGGCGCAAGT
>JBQCEI010001059.1:0-3789 GCA_051960375.1 Aureliella sp.
TTGACATTTTCCACTCGATTCCGTTTCAGCGGATCTCTATATTCAGCGTCCATGGACATGCTCGCGCGAGCATAGATTGATGGAGTCTCTAGATCGCGAAAGGTTGTTACCATGGCTAAGAAAGCCGCTGCTAAGAAAGCCAAAGCCGCTCCTGCTAAGAAGGGCGCCAAGAAGGCTGCTAAGGCCGCTCCGAAGAAGAAATAGCCCACCGGCTATGTGCATCAGCGGCGAGTGGTAGTGTGGCTCACCACTCGCCGTTTTTATTCTCTCTGCGATTTTCTCCGCGCTCTCTGCGCCTCCGCGGTAAAAGTCGGCGCATCAGCCAAAGCGCTGATTGAGCCATTCCCACGCTTCAAACAAAGTTTCATCGAGCGGACGGCGCCGATACTCGAGTTCGCGCTCGGCTTTCGATGAATCATAAGCGTGATGCAGATGCGCCATCGCCAGGGCAGCCCCGTTGAAACTTCGCTCGCGAGCTCCGGTGGTTCGATTCCATAGATCGACCACACGAGCAACGGCCGGAATGACTTTTCGCATGCGAAAGACGCGCTTCGGATCGCGCATCACGCTGACTATCCGCTCGCACAGTTCGGGATAGCCGATGTTCATTCCAGCCAAAATGTAATGCTCGCCACTGCGGCCGGCAGCAATCGAGTTGGCAATCGCCGCAGCCACATCGCGAGCATCGCAGACGCTCGTCGTACCGCGCGGAGCCACGACGACGGGCGCTCGCTTCACAGCCAGCATGAGACTCCCGGACGATGGCTTCCAGTCGTACGGCCCCAGCATGAAACCGGGATGAACGATCACCGCGTCCAAGCCCTCGAGGCAAGCCGCCGTGACGACTTCGTCCGACTCGCGCTTCGACACGACGTAGGTGCACACCGTCTTGGCAACGCCCGAGGACTGTTCGTCGATCGGCTGGTCGATCGTCACGGCAGCCGGCAACGTATCGACGGTTGAAACGTGAATCATGCGGCAGCCAGCGGCGCGGCAGGCGGCGGCCAACGTGCGCGTACCCGAGACATTGACTCGGCGAGCTTCCTCCAAGCGCGTGTAACCGATGTGGATCAGCGCTGCGCTGTGCACCACCGCGCGACAACCTGAGACCGCGCGCTGAACGACCGCCTCGTCGTCCAACTCGCCATTGATCACTTCGACGTCGAGTCCCTCCAGCTCCGGCCGCTGGGCAGCTCCGCGCACGAGCACGCGGACTTGTTCGCCCCGCGCAAGCAGCTCGCGCACCACATTGTTGCCCAGCAGTCCCGTCGCTCCGGTCACTAATATCATCTTCTATCGCATCGCTTATCGATTGAGCTCTTGTTCTTCTTCCTCGGTCATGCCCAGCGGCTGCCAGCGATCGAAAAAGTACGCCAGCGCGACCACCAGCCCAGCTCCTGACAAAACGATTCCTAGCGTCGCTCCGCTGAGATAACCAGTCAGGCTGCCGCCCAATATCGCAGCTGAAATGCTGGCCCCAAGCACGGCGAGCACGATCGTCGGCACGAGCATAAAGGTGAACAACCATACGCTGAGCATCGCCCGGCCGGCCGCTAGCGCGTCGCGCTGCTGCAGAGCCCGCGGTTTGATGATGTTCCAGAGGCCGAGCAGATTGATCGTGGCAGTCAGCACAAACCCGACCGGCACCATCGCCAGGCTGACCCAGAGCACATTGAGCCGCTGGTCGTGAAGTAAATAACCGAAGAGCCCGGCAGTGAGCAAGTGCGTTAACATCAGCGGCAGCATCGGTCCGGCCAAAGCTCCCAGCACGATGCGCCACGTCGGCAGCGGCAGCAGCTTGAGCGTCACTCGCTGCGACTGTGGCCCGAGAAAGCCAACCGGCAACTGCAACAGCATCAAGAAGTCGGCGTAACCGGTCAGCCCCGCTAGCCACCCAAGCCCGGCCAGACCTTCCAGGCGCTCACCGCTGACGACCAGCGGCAGCACTAAGATCACGGTGACGATCGCGCCAGTGTAGAGAATGAATCGCGGCACCAACCGCAGCGCCTGCGTCATTTCCATCCAAGCTACGCTGCCGACGCCGCCCCAGCGTCCGAGTTCCGGAATTGTCAGTCGCCGGAACCAGTTTCCATTAACCGAGGTGCCGCTCCGCAAACTGGCTTGGCGACGCGCCAGCGCTCGGTCGGTGCGTTCGGTAGCCGCTTCGCCGAATGCGCCACCCAGCGCGAAGACCGCCAGTACCAGTGCAGCCAACACCGGCAGGCGCACCAAGAGCTCCAGTGGCACGACAGGCCAAAAGGTCGGCTCTTGCAACGGCGCGAATATCCACTCGACCGGCGGCAAGACGATCCGGCCCAGCGGCGTCTCGTTTACCGCAGCAGCCATGCGCGAAAAAGCGAACTCGCCTCCTTCGGCGTTCAGCACCCGCACCGCCTGCGAGATCATCGTGCCCAGCATCGCGATGGCGGCGCCCGAAATCACCCACCGCGCACTGCGCACGACTTGCGGCAAAGCATTCCGCGCCGCCAGCGACGCGATCATGCCGACCAACAGCGACACGCACAGCACCAACCAGATGCCGACAAGCCCCGCTCCAAAGTTCGGCATGTACGCCCAGCCGACGATCGTCAGAAACAGTGCGCTGATAAACGCTCGGTACGCTAAGCGCACGAGGTTGAGCGTCAGGACTTCGCGCGTTGTAAACGGGCCGGCTACCAGAAAATGAATCTCGGCCGGGCGCATCACCAGTCCGCGATCGGCGGCTGCGGTCAGCCAAGTCGCAAGTAAATAAAGCAGCGCCCAGAACGGCATCGCCTTGCCGAAGCGGAGGCTTTGAATCGACTGGCCTCCCGACTGCGACAGCGACACGCTGGCAAACTGACTGGCGGCGATCAGCCCGACGAATAGAAACAGCAGCAGAACCAAGCCGAGCCTGCGCCACGATCGCTTGCCGCGAAAGATGCCGCGAAGGCCGCTGCGGAAGTCGAGCCAGAGCAGGAGCCACAACGCTTTATGCATTGAGCGGTTCACTTCCTCCAGTAGCCCGGAAGAACACGTCCTCCAGCGAGCCGGTCACATTGTAGAGCTGCTGCGCATCGGCCAGAGTGCCTGAGAAGAGACAGCGGCCGCTGCGGAGGATGACCAGATGCTGCGATATGTCTTCGACCAGCGCTAGCAAGTGGCTGCTGACGAGCACCGTCGCGCCGGCAGCCGCCCGCTCGGCCAGCGTTCGCTTGAGCATCCGGATTGCCGCTGGATCGAGTCCGGTCAGCGGTTCATCGAGCAGCAGCACTTCGGGCGAGCGGAGATACGCGCAGGCGATCGCCACTTTTTGCCGCATGCCGCGCGACAGTTCGCTTGCCAGCGCCGTGCTTTTATTCTGCAGCTCGAGTTGCTCCAGCAGCAGGTTGGCCTGCTCGACGAAGTTCGGCACGTTGTAGGCCGACGCGATAAACCGCAAGTGCTCAAAGACGGTCAGAGATTCGAACAGCGGCGGATCGTCGGGCACATAGGCGATCCGCTGCTTGACGGCGATCGGATCGCGTGCCACATCGTAACCGCCGACGAGCAAGCGACCCGAGGTCGGGCGGATGATGCCGCACAGAGCCCGCATCGTCGTCGTTTTTCCGGCGCCGTTGGGACCGATCAACGCCCCGATGACGCCGCGTGGCAGCGAGAAACTCACGTCATCGGCTGCCACAACGCGATCGTACTCTTTGCGGAAGTGCTCGACCTGGATCACATCATTGCCTTGTCGGTCGCATGCCCGTTTTTTACCGCGGAGACGCGGAGAGCGCAGAGGACGCGGAGTCAAACACCTTTGCGAGC
>JBQCEI010001060.1:0-3378 GCA_051960375.1 Aureliella sp.
TGAAGTCGCGTTTGCGCAGCGGCGACCTGGTCGATGATGCGACGACGCGCTTGGTGTGGGTCGGTGCCACTCCGCCCGACGCACTCGATCCCGAAAGCGAAATTTATCATGCATGCTCCGATGCCGAGATGCTCGACATCGGTCGCCGATACGTGGTGCTCGATACGCCCGGATCGACCGACGCCAATGCGCGAGCCGCGGAAATCGCCGCGGAGGCGCTGTCGCTGGCGCCGATCAAACTGCTGGTCATTGCTCGCGACCAGATTCGCTCCGCGGCCAGCATGGTGATCGCTCAGCGGATCGACGGTTCGGAGTGCATTCCAGTAATCAGTTCGGTCGAGCCAGAAGAAATGCAGGAAGGCACTCCCGCGCATCGCCAATTGCAAAGCGACATCCAGACGTTGCGACGCCAGATCGCTGCCATGGCCCCGCGCGTTCATTTGAGTTCGGAAATCTGCGTGCCCGACTTCGAGATCAGCGGCGACGAAGCAGCTTCACAGCAATCGTTCCTCTCGCAACTGCGAGCTCGCCTGGCAGAGCTGCATTTGGATGAACTTTCGTTGGCTTCTTCGCGCGAGAACCGGCTGCAGGCGGCCGAGTCGCGACTGCGGCGCTCGGTCTCCAAAACGCTGGCCGAGCAAATGCCGCAGCTCGCCGCCGCGGTCGATCGGCTCAACCGCGAAACCGAATCGCTTCCCGAGCGCGTGCTCGATTCGCTCCTGGGCAGCACGCACGTTCTTGAAACCGGAGTTCGCATGCGGCTGCGTTCACAACTGGTCGGTGATACTTCGCTCGTGTGGTTTCCGTATCGTTCGCTGATGAGCGTCTTGAACATGACGCAAGGAGCATGGGACCGCGTGGTGCTGGCCATGGCAGGCAGCGTTCCGAGTCTCTTTGGCTCGCTGGCTTCTTGGGCTCGCAACGCGCGGCAGTCGCGCGAATTCAGCTTCGAGATCCACGATGGAATTCGCGAACGCATGCGACGCCAAGTTGAAGAGCGCCTCAAGCCGCTGTGCGATCAATTTCATCGCGCGGTGTGGCGTTTGCGTTCGCATGAAGGTGCCAGCCAAGAGCCGGTGGCCGCTGGGACGATGAGCCTCTCCGGAATCGAAGAACTGCAGCAGCGATCGCGCGAGATCTTCGAACAGTCGCTCACGCGCCACGCGGTGCGCGGCTGGGTGGTGCAGTTGCTCGCGCTGCTGGGTGTCGCATTGTTCTGGAGCTTCATGGCTGGTCCGATCGTTTCGATCTATCATCAATACTTCTCGGCATCGTACGAATCGCTGGCCGGGCAGGTGCATCCGGAAGGTTTTCCACATCCGGAGCCCGGTTTGATTCTGACAAGCGTGATCTTGTCGCTGCTGCCGCTGATTATCTATGCAATGATCGTGCTTTCGCTGGCGTTATCGACTCGCAAAGTGCGCCGCGTTTCGGCGGAGATCCAGTCCGCGCATGCGGAAGCAATTCGACAATTGCGAGACGCCCGCATCATTCAACTGCAGTTCGAAGATCGCTTGTTGCAGCAGGCCGAGTTCTTGCTCAACCTGGCCCGCGCTGAAGGCACGTCATGAGTGACTTGAGCGAGCCGAGTCAGCCGACGCTGGCGGCACGATTAACTCCGGCGATTCCGGCCGCCATCGCCACGATCGCCGTCCGCGGCCCGCTGGCTGCGCAGATCTTGACCGACGCCTTTCGCACGCCCCGCGGCCAGGCCGCCGCATGGCGCTGCGGCCAGGTTCGATTCGGCCGTTGGAACCTAAGCGGTTCCGATGTTCCGCCCGAACATGTGGTCGTCTGCCAACTCGACGACGATCATTTCGAAATCCATTGTCACGGAGGGCTGGCGGTTAGCGATTGGATACTCGGCGACTTGGAATCCGGTGGCTGCGCGATCTGTGCAGCAAACGAGTGGCCCACCGATCGCGCCGGTAGGATCGAGGCGGCAGCCGAACTTGCCCTCGCGCGGGCCGCGACGCTGAAAGTGGCTGCTGTGCTGCTCGATCAAGCGGGCGGCAGTCTGACGCGCGAGCTTCGAGCGATCGCGGCGGCGATCGCTGGCTCTCGGCTTGAAACGGCTCGAGAAGTTTGTGCCGATTTGCTCGGTCGGGCTGAGCTCGGCATGAAGCTGCTCGAGCCGTGGCGATTGACCATGGCCGGTCCGCCGAACGTCGGCAAAAGCAGCCTTACCAATGCCTTGATCGGGGCGGCCCGCATGCTGGTCCATCACGAACCGGGCACGACGCGCGACGCGGTCGAAAGTTCGATCGTGATTTCCTCTTGGCCCGTGGTCCTCACCGATACGGCCGGAGTGCGCGAACCGGCCGAGACGATCGAGCGCCAAGGAATCGATGCGGCTCGCTTGCGATGGCGCGATGCGGATATTGGCCTGCTGGTCGTGGATGCGACGGTGGGTTGGACGTCGGTTCACCGCGAGTTGCTCAGCCAACGAACGCGCGACACCTTGCTGGTCATCAATAAGCGTGACTTGCGGAACGATATGGCACTGCCCGAGGAAGTTCTTGCGAGCGACGTCGGCGTGCGAAGCTTGAGCGGCGCTGTGAAGGTGGTTGCCACCGACGCTACGAGTCCGACCGGCGTCGCAGAGCTGCTTGCAGTGCTCGGCGAGCACCTCGACAGCTTCTTGCCACCGCCGGGTGCAGCTGTCCCGTTTCTAGAAGAGCATGTCGCGCTGCTGCGCGAAGTGGAACGGAACTTGGCTGAGGGCAATCCCGAGCTGGCGGCGCGGGCGCTCGCGGGTTATTTGTCCTGATTCTTTGGCTCTTCTCAGATTTTACTGGCTTCGTGTGCCACTGGCCTTAGCCAGTGTCTTCCCATTCGAAGTGTGAAGCGCCACGGAGAGATCCGTTTTCCAATGACAAGCAGCGTGCAAGGCGAGACACGTTTCTCTCGAGGCTCCTTGGCCTTGGAACGCATTGCTCTCCTTGTCCGCTTTAAACTTCGAGAGTGAAGACACTGGCTAAGGCCAGTGGCACACAAGACACAAGCAGAGACGCAGAGGGAACACGGAGAACGCAGAGGACGCAGAGAAGAGAATTAAGCGTACCTGCGTTCCCAGGCGGCTAGCTGTTCTTGCAGCACATCGGCAGGCGGGATCGAGCCGAGGCGCTGGCGCGATTCGAAGTCGGTTTCGAAGGTGTAGAGCGCGGAATGATGTTCGCGCAAGCGCTCGGGGCTGAGGCGGTCGATGAAGAGCACGCCGTTGAGGTGGTCGGTTTCGTGCTGCAGGATGCGGGCTTCGTAGCCAGTGAAATCGGCGTCGATTTCGCGTCCCTGAATGTCGTAAGCGTGCATGTGGATCGTCTTGGCCCGGACCACGTTGGCATGCACGCCGGGCAAACTGAGGCAACCTTCTTCGGC
>JBQCEI010001061.1:0-2957 GCA_051960375.1 Aureliella sp.
ATAAGCTGCTCCAGGCGTGCGTCAAGCAAGGGGCAAGCGACATTCATATTACGGTGGGCAACCCACCGGTGTTCCGCCTGCATGGCCGAATGCGGAAATTGGAGACCAAGGTCCTCGAGGCAGAGGATACGGTCGCCTTGATGAAAAGTATCGCGCCGGAGCGGAGCCAACGCGAGCTGCAAGAGAAGGGAAGCGCCGACTTTGGCTTTGCCTTCGGCGACCTGGCCCGCTTCCGCGTCTCGATCTTCAAGCAGCGCGGCAACATCTCGATGGTGTTGCGACAGATTCCCAACGACAAGCTGACCCCCGAGCAGCTCGGTCTGGCCGAGTCGGTCGTGAAGATGGTTCAGCGGCCCCGCGGGCTGGTGCTGGTGACCGGTCCGACCGGTTCGGGCAAAAGCACGACGCTGGCCAGCCTGGTGAACTATCTGAACGAGACGCACGATCACCACATCATCACGATCGAAGACCCGATCGAGTTTTATCACGAGCACAAGAAGTCGACGGTCAACCAGCGCGAGGTTGGCGTCGACGTGCCGAGCTTTGCGGAAGCGATTCGCCGCGCCCTGCGTCAGGACCCCGACGTGATCCTGGTCGGCGAGCTTCGCGACTTGGAAACGATTCAGGCGGCGATCAGCGCGGCCGAAACCGGCCACGTCGTCTTCGGCACCCTGCACACCAACAGCGCTCAGGGGACGGTCAACCGCATCATCGACGCATTCCCGGGCAACCTCCAAGATCAGATCCGCACGCAGCTGAGCACCTCGTTGATCGGCGTGGTCGCTCAGACGCTGCTGCCGAAGATCGGCGGCGGCCGCTGTGCCGCGTATGAAGTTTTGGTGGTCACTCCCGGTATCGCCAACCTGATCCGCGAGAACAAAACGTTCCGCATCAACTCGGCGATCCAGACCGGTGCCAAATTCGGCATGAACCTGATGGACGACGCCCTGTTCAACCTGTGGCGCGACGGCAAGGTCACCGTCGAGGACGTGCTCTCCAAGGCGCACCGCCCGGACGACTTGGCCAAGCGGATCGTCAACGCCCGCCGCGGCATCAACGACGAGATCCCAGTCCCCGAAGACGAAGGCGCGGGACACTAAGGACAGTTGCTAGTGACTAGTTGCTAGTTACTAGAAAAACCGAAAAACGTGTTTGCCGACGCCTGTCTCTTATTTCTTTCTAGCAACTAGTCACTAGCAACTAGCAACTAAAAAAACATGTCAGTCAGAAAAATCGGTCAAGTACTCGTCGACATGGGCTTCATCACCGATGAGCAGCTCGAAGTGTTGCTCGACGAGCAGCAGCAGCGTCCCGGCGCGCTGTTGGGCAAGATCGCCGAGGAAATGGGGCTGATCTCCGACGAGCAGCTGGCTCAGGCGCTGGCCGAACAGCAGAACATGCAGGTGGTGAACCTGGCCGAGCTGAAGCTGCCGCCGGATGTGCTCGAGAAGGTGTCCAACACGATGGCGCAGATGTATCGCGTCGTGCCGGTGCACTTCGATGGCAGCACGCTGACGGTCGCCACTTGCGATCCCCAGAACCTCAACATCCAAGACGAACTGCGCACGTTCCTCGGCTTCGATATCCGCATGGTGGTCGCCACCGAGCGCGATATTCAGTCGGCGGTCGACAAGAATTACTCGACCGAACTCGATACGCTGGAGCGCGTCGTGGCCGACCTGGCCAGCGACCAGGAGCTGGAAGCCGCCGCCAAGGCCCTGGCCAGCGAAGGAGCTTTCAACCTGACCGATGCCGAGGCGCTGGCCGACTCGGTGCCGGTCCGCAAGCTGCTCAACATGGTGCTGCTGTTGGCGATCAAAGACCACGCCAGCGACATTCACTTCGAACCGTTCGAAGACGAGTTCCGCATCCGCATCAAAGCCGAAGGTGTGCTCTATGAAATGGTGCCGCCGCCGCGGCACTTGGCGTTCGCCATTACGACGCGCATCAAAGTGATGGCCAACCTCGACATCGCCGAACGCCGCCTGCCGCAGGACGGCCGCATCGAACTGATGGTCGGTGGTCACCCGGTCGACTTGCGAGTGAGCGTGCTGCCGACCATGTTCGGCGAGAGCGTTGTTATGCGAATCCTCGACCGCTCGGTCGTGTCGCTCAGCCTCAACAACGTCGGCATGAATGAAGCGACGCTGACGTACTTCCGCAAGATCATCGATCGTCCCAACGGCATCGTGCTGGTGACCGGTCCGACCGGCTCGGGCAAGACGACGACGCTCTATTCGGCTCTCTCGGAGCTGAACCACATGGAGGACAAGCTGATCACGACCGAAGACCCGGTCGAGTACGACATCGACGGCATCGTGCAGATCCCGATCGATCACGACATCGGCGTGACGTTCGCCTCGTGCTTGCGGGCGATTCTGCGGCAGGACCCCGACACGATCCTGGTCGGCGAGATCCGCGACCTGGAGACCGCCGAGATCGCGATCCAGGCGTCGCTGACCGGGCACTTGGTCTTCAGCACGCTGCACACCAACGATGCGCCGAGCACGATCACGCGTTTGAAGGACATGGGCATCCCGACGTTCTTGATCACCGCCTGCGTCGAAGCCATCCTGGCTCAGCGGCTGGTGCGCCGCATTTGCACCAAGTGCCGTGAAGAGACGCAGGTCTCGAAGGAACTGTTGGTCGACCTCGGACTCGATCCCAAGGAGGCCGACGGCAAGAAGTTCTTCCGCGGCCGCGGCTGCGACAACTGCAACAACACCGGTTACAAGGGACGCGTCGGCCTGTTCGAGCTGATGGTCATGAACGACGACCTGCGCGACTCGATCATGCGAAACGTGACCACCGACGAACTCCGCACCAAGGCCGCCAGCTACGGCATGACCACCTTGCGGGCCTACGGCATCAAGTTCGTCCACGAAGGCATTACGACGGTCGACGAAGTCCTGCGCGAGACGCTGCAAGATTAACCATGCTCATTTTTAACGCAGAGA
>JBQCEI010001062.1:0-5459 GCA_051960375.1 Aureliella sp.
CTTCAGAAGCATGTATTGTCAGGCTTTGTGGCGGGTTCGTCCCTCGTTTACGCGTCGGGTTATCTGTTTGAAAACCGCACCGCCAAAATTTATGGCGAAATGGCTCTTCTGGCGCCGGACGTGTCCTAGATTACAGGAGCAATACATTCGGTCCCCGAGTACGCGGATGGTCCGTCCGAAGTGAGACGAGAGTCATGCAAGCCCACATGCCCCGCATCAGTCATTCGGTTTCTCCTTCGGAAACCCAGCCCGGCCAAGAACAAGCCGTGTGGATGCTGCTGCGCACCGGAGGCAGCGAGGCCGATCAGCGCGAGATCCTCGTCGACCCGATTCCCTTTAGCGTCGGACGCCAGCCGGGCTGCTGCCTGCAACTGAACTATCGCACCATCTCGGGCCATCACGCCGACCTGCAAGTCGAGCGCGACCAATTGTGGGTCATCGACCGCAAGAGCACCAACGGCACCTACGTCAACGGACGGCGGATCTCCGAGCCGACGCCGCTGCGCGAGGAAGACCTGGTCCAGTTCGCCGACGTGGCCATGCGCGTCAAATGCGACGTGCGGCAGACGACTTGTCACACGCTGCAAGAAGATGTGTGCGATCAAGCTCTGGCGCTCGTTCAATTCGATCGCTTGATGGAAAACCGGCTAGTGACGCCGTTCTTCCAGCCGATCGTCGATATTTTTACCGGTCGAGCGCTGGGCTATGAAGTGCTGGCCCGCAGTCGCGTCTTCGGCATGGAATCGTGTGCCGCGATGTTTCAAGCGGCAACTCGCCTGAACATGGAAGTCGAACTGAGCCGCATGATGCGCTGGGAAGGGGTGCGCGAGGGGCTGAACCTGCCGCAAGGCGCCTGGCTGTTCGTCAACACACACCCGTCGGAAGTGGCCCGTGAGGGGCTGGTTGAATCGCTCGCCCAGGTCCGACAGCTCAGTCAGGATGCCCGCATCATCCTTGAGATCCACGAAGCGGCCGTGACCGATCCGGTTCAGATGTGCCGGTTGAAAGCCGAGCTTCGCGATATGAATATCGGCGTCGCGTACGATGACTTCGGGGCGGGCCAGAATCGCTTGAGCGAACTGGTCGAAGCGCCGCCGGACTATCTCAAATTTGACATCTCGATGATTCGCCGCATCGATCAAGCGGGAGCCGAACGCCAGCGGATGGTGGCATCGCTGGTGAAGATGGTCCGCGAACTGGGCATCGCGCCGCTGGCCGAAGGGATCGAAACCGAAGGCGAAGCGGCGACCTGCCGCCAACTCGGTTTCTCGACCGCTCAAGGCTTCTACTTCGGCGCGCCGGCGCCGCTGCGCCAATACGCGCCGCTCGATTCCATCGGCGACTAAAAATCCTCTCCGCGCTCTCCGCGGCGGGTGGCACTGGCTATGCCAGTGGCTCTTCTTTCGAAGTTTACCACGTCCAGCCCCGGAACAGTTGCCGAAGGCGAACAGGGCTGCAAAGCTTCACTGCTGAAGTTGGTTTCGCACTGGAACGCGTTACTCGGCCTTCTTTCACTTCAACTTCGACGCAGAAGACACTGGCATAGCCAGTGCCACACTGTCGGCTGATTACGCGCTGACCTTCAGCCCGTAGGTCGTCGGGAAAAGACTGCCGGCTCGGACTTCATAAGTTTCGTCAGCCAGCGCCGCCAGGGCTTCGCGGTGCGTGATGATGATGATCGTGCAAGTTCCCTTCAGCTGCGCCAGGGACTCGCGGATCTGCAGTTCGCTCGACATGTCGATCTGGCTGGTCGATTCGTCGAGGATCAAGATCTCGGGACGGCGAAGGATCGCGCGCGCCATGGCGATGCGTTGGCGCTGGCCGCCGCTGAGCCGCTGGCCCCCTTGGCCGACGATCGTGTCGTAGCCCTTCTCGAGCACCTCGGTGATGAACTCGTGAGCATGCGCCAGCTCGGCTGCTGCCATCACTTCCTCGCGCGTTGCCTCGGGAGTGCCGTAGCGAATGTTTTCGAGGACCGAACGATTGAACAGTTCCGTATGCTGACTCACCAGCGCGATCCGTTTGCGGATGTCGGCGATGGCCAGTTGCCGATAGTCGATGCCGTCGAGCGTTACGCTCCCTTCGGCAGGATCATAGAAGCGGCACAGCAACTGAATGAGCGTCGACTTGCCGCTGCCGTTGGCGCCGACGATCGCGACCGTCTTGCCGAACGGAATGCGGAGGTCGATCCCTTTGAGCACCTGGCACTCGGGCACGTACGAGAAGGCAACGTTGCTCAGCGCGATCTCGCGGTGCGGATGAGCCACGGTCTCGGGATTCTCTGGTTCGCTGAGAACCTTCGGTTGATCGAGCATGCGATAGAGGCTGTCGGCGGCCAGGCGGCCTGAGTAAATCGTGGTCAGCACGCCGGACATCTTGCGCAGCGGATCGCTGGCTCCGACGAGCATGGCGAAGAACATCATCAAATCGGCCGCCGTCAGCGGTTCATCGCAAATACGAAGAAAGAAAATGTGCGTTTGCTTGTTGACGATCAAGAAAGCGCCGGCGCAAACCGTGATGGCGATCATCCCGACGCCGATCAGTTCGGTGAAGGGCTTGCTCATGCCGGTATAAAAAATCATCCGCAGACTGCAGCTCTGCATGTCTTTAGTCGACTGGGCGAAGCGGCGTTTCTCCTCAGCTTCCATCGTGTAGGCTTGCACGGTGAAAATTTTGCTGAGGGCCTCCAGGATCACTTCATGGAACCCGTTGTTGCGGCCGAGCATCGATTTGGCGATGCCCTTGACGCGACCGTTGAACCAGTAGACGACCACGATCAACATCGGAGCGAGTACGACGCTCAGCAACAGCAAGCGCCAGCACACGCACGCGGCGCCGATCAGGCAGGCGATCACCCGTAGCGGTTCGCGAATCGCCGCGCCGAAGAAATTGATCAGTCCGGCGGAAAGCATTTCGCAGGTGTTCGTGATCGAAGCCAGCATCGTACTGGTGCCGTACGATTGATACGTTTTGCGATCGAAGGTGAGCGCCTGGTCGAAGATGCGCGTGCGGAGCGAGCGAACGATCGTCGTCGACACGCGGCCGATCAGCAGGTCGTTGGCCAGCATCAGCAGGTGTTTGATCAGCGTGCTGACGACGACCACGCCCATGATGAAGCAGATGGTATGAAACGGATCGCGAGGCAGATAGTTGGTAGCGGCGTCGAGCTGCCACTGTTGCCAAGCCAGTTGGCTCTTCGCCTTAACCTGCTGGGCAGCCAGGTCGTGCAACTGGGTTTCGATCTCGGCCCGAGCTTCTGCGTCTGGAGCGACCTTCAGATCTTTCGTGAGTTTGGCTTGCAGGGCGTTTTGTTTGTCGTGCTCCTTGCGCGTCTCGGCCAGTTCGTTTTCCAGATAGCTCTGGACCGACTTGTTATCCAGCGTCATTTGAATGACGGGATACATGGCTCCGATGTTGGCGCTCCACAAGGCCGCGACGCACATTGAACACAAGGTCGCGAGGACGAGCAGAGGCCAGTGGTGAAGCGAGTCGCGAATGGCACGACGAAAGTTCTTCATTATCTCTCGAATCAGTTGACAAATAAGGCAAAACCAGGGAGCTGTCTTAACCGGTGTCGCTGCGGGCTGACCGTATGCTCTTCACTCCCCCTCGCCCCGCTTCGGGGAGAGGGGGCCGGGGGGTGAGGGGTCCGGTTTGTTACGCGCTGTACAAAAACGGGCGACCGCACGACGGCTAAGCAATCCAACAAACCTGCTACGCCGCAATGCGCAAAGCGGGTTTGGCCTGCAGAGCCAGTTCGCGGCGGGCCAACTGCAGATCGTTCTCGACCATCATCTTGACCAACTGTTGCAAGTCGGTGCGAGGCTCCCAGCCGAGTTGGCGGCGGGCCTTCGACGGATCGGCCAGCAACAGATCGACTTCGGCGGGGCGATAGAAAGCGGGATCGATGACGACATAGTCGGCCGGATCGAGTCCCACTTCGGCAAACGCCAGATCGACGAAGTCGCGAACGCGATAAGTCAGGCCGGTGCCGATGACGTAATCGTCGGGTGTATCCTGCTGCAGCATCAGCCACATGGCTTCGACGTAATCGCCGGCAAAGCCCCAGTCGCGCTTGGCGTCGAGATTGCCTAGACGCAGTTCATGCTGCAGGCCGAGCTTGATGCGAGCCACGGCGTGGGTGATCTTGCGAGTGACAAACTCCAGCCCGCGGCGAGGCGATTCATGATTGAACAGAATCCCCGAGCAGGCATACATGCCGAAGCTCTCGCGGTAATTGATCGTGAGATAGTGGCCATAGACTTTGGCCACGCCGTAGGGGCTGCGCGGATGGAGCAAGGTCGTCTCGCGCTGCGGCGTCTCTTCGACTTTGCCGAACATCTCGCTGCTGCTGGCTTGATAGAAGCGGATCTTCGGATCGACGCAACGAATGGCTTCGAGGATGCGAGCCACGCCCAGGCCGGTGGTGTCGCCGGTCGTGAGCACTTGATCCCAGCTGGTGCCGACGAAGCTCTGCGCCGCCAGGTTGTAGACTTCCCGCGGACGAACCTGATTGATCAGTTTGAACAGCGACGCCTGATCGGTCAGGTCGGACTGATGCAGCTCGATATCGTTCATCAGATGCTCGATGCGGCTGAGCGTCGGCATACTGGTTCGGCGATACACGCCGTGAACGCGATACCCTTTGGCCAGCAGCAGCTCAGCCAAGTACGAGCCGTCCTGTCCCGAAATTCCTGTGATCAGTGCGCTGCGCTGCATCCATGCGTCTCCCATGCACTCGCGGTTCTTAACAAAATAAAAATCAACTGTGCGGGTTCACCGAATCGGTCAGGGAACGCACGTGCGGTTATCGCCCGCGGGTCCCTTTCGTCAAGCAGCCGCGCCGCCATCGTCCATCAAGCAGCCGCCGCATTGTGGCGGAACTGCGTTAATGCGTCCATATCAGCTCGGACCATTGTCTCAACGAGCTGAGCCAAAGATGTTTTAGGAGTCCAGCCCAGCCGCGTGCGCGCCTTGTTGATGTTCGCGACGACTGTGCAGGGATCGTTCGGGCGAAATAGATTGGGATTGATCGTCACGTGATCGCGCCACGCCAACCCCACTTGAGAAAATGCCAGCTGGACCACGTCGAGCGTCGAGTGAAGCTGACCGGTTCCGATCACAAAATCCTCGGGCGAGTCCTGCTGTAGCATGCGCCACATCGCGTCGACGAAATCGCCGGCGTAACCCCAATCCCGCCGGGCCGACAGGTCGCCCAGTTCTAAACTATCGATCAGCCCCAGCTTGATCTTTACCGCACCTCGGGTGATTTTCCGAGACACGAATGCTTCAGGCCGCCGCGGCGATTCATGATTGAATAAGACCCCGCTGCAGAGATAGAGCCCATAGCGCTCACGATAGCTTTGCACCAGCCAGTGAGCGGCCGCTTTGCTGACGCCATAAGGTGTTCGCGGTTGCAGCGGCGTGTTTTCGTTCTGCGGGCTCTCGCGCGGCAAGCC
>JBQCEI010001063.1:0-9300 GCA_051960375.1 Aureliella sp.
TCGAAAGCTGGCTGGCTAAAGAGTTTCGCGACCAGACGCCTTTTGATGAAATCATGCGGCGCTTGGTGGTCGGTCCCTCCAGCGCCGCCGCGGCCAACGGCAGCACCGCTTTGCCGACCGCCGCGGCCGCTCAGTATTATCAACTGCTCGGCGGGCTGCCAGAAAACTATGCCGGCAACGTTTCGCGCGTGATGCTCGGCGTGCGCATCGAATGCGCGCAGTGCCACGACCATCCCTTTACCTCTTGGAAGATGCAAGATTTTTGGGGACTGGCAGCGTTTTATGGAGATCTGACCTCAAGCGCCGGCGGGCCGTCCAATTCCAACGAACCGGGCAGCATCACGTTTCAAGGGAAAAGCTATCCGGCCAAGTTGTTGTGGTCGAACGAACCGCTCGATGCTCGCGATAGAACGCAACGCGTTCATTTGGCCCGCTGGATGACCGCCAAAGAGAACCCGAATTTTGCCGCGACGGCGGTCAATCGATTCTGGCAACACTTGATCGGCCGCGGCCTGGTGGCGGACGTGGAGAACCTCGATCAGGCTTCGCCTGACCAGCGGCGCATGCTCGACGAATTCGGCAAACGCTTTGCCGACGACGGCTTTCACGTCCAGCGGCTCGTCGCTGCGATCTGCAAGTCGAACTGGTACCAGGCGGTCAGCCAGCCCGAACCGTTGTCGCCCGAAGAGTTCTATCGGCCGCTCAAAGCCATCTCGCCCGAACAAGTTTTCGATGCGATGGAACAAGCGCTCCATCTGCCGATCAGCACGCTCGATCCGCAGGCGCCTCGCTGGACTGGCGGGCGAGTGCAACTGATTAGCCGCCTAAACGAATCGAGCGGACGAACGCCCGATGAATACTCGGCTGGCATCCCGCAAGCGCTGCTGCTGATGAACGGCCAGATGACCGAGGAGGCGGCCAGCCTCGAAAAGAGTCGTTTGCTGCGAGCGGTGGTCGATAATCCGTTCATGAATACCGACCAGCGGATCGAAGCCTTTTATCTATCTTTAGTAACGCGGCGTCCCACGCCCGAAGAAGTGCAAGGGATTCATCGATTCCTCGAAGGCAAGCCCAACGACCAGGCCCGCAGGGCGGCGATGGGCGAAATCGTCTGGGCATTGCTTAACAGTCCGGAGTTCGTGCTATGTCGCTAGTATTTGATTCGTTCTCGCGGCGCGATCTTTTGCGCATCACGGCGGCGTCGTTGGCAGGGATCAGCACATCCGCTTGGATGTCGCAGCTCCTGCGCGCGGCCGAAGGCAAGCGTCCCCACAAAGCGTGCATCATGCTGTGGATGTCGGGCGGCCCGAGCCAGCTCGAGACGCTCGATCCCAAACCGGGCCATCCTAACGGCGGGCCGACCAAGGCAATCAAAACCGCCGTGCCAGGCATCGAAATCGCCGACAACCTGCCACAAGTCGCCAAGCAAATGCGCGACATGGCGCTCATTCGCACGATGAAGACGGGCGAAGGAGATCACGGGCGGGCAACGCAACTGATGATGACCGGATACAAGCCGATGGGGGCGGCATCGAATTACCCCGTGCTGGGATCGCTCGTCGCTCAGCGGTTGCAGAAGGCCGATTCGCCGCTGCCGGGTTTTGTATCGATCGCCCCGTCTCGCCTCGGATCACTGGGCTCAGCCTTTTTGGGGCCTCGCTTCGCGCCGCTGCAAGTCTCGGGCGATAGCCGCGATCCGAACACGCGAGCCAATCTCACCGTCGAAAACCTGCAGTCGGCCAGCGCCAATGCCGAGTCGATGGCCGAGCGGCAATTCCTGTTGCAGTTGCTGCGCGGCAGCGTGCCCGCGGCCTCCACCGCTGCCGGCAAGCATGCGGCGATCTACGATTCGGCCCAGCGCATGATGGAAACTCAAGGCGAAGGAGCGTTCAATCTCAATGAAGAGCCCGACGCGCTCCGCGATGCGTACGGACGCAGCCGCTTCGGACAGGGCTGCTTGCTGGCTCGCCGACTGGTGGAGCGCGGGGTGCCGTTTATCGAAGTCGCCTTGGACGCGCATGCCAGTGCGAGCTGGGATTCGCACGTGAGCAATTTCACAGCCGTCACTTCGATGTGCGAGGCTCTCGATCCCGCCTGGTCGACGCTCATCGAGGACCTGCGCAAACGCGACCTGCTCGAATCGACCCTCGTCGTCTGGATGGGTGAGTTCGGTCGCACGCCGAAGATCAATCCCGCGGTCGGCCGCGACCATTTTCCCGATGCGTGGAGCGTGGCGCTCGCCGGCGGAGGCGTGCGCGGCGGTCAAGTCATCGGCAAGACCGCCCCCGACGGAATGTCGGTCAAGGATCGGCCCGTCACAGCCCCCGAGCTTTTTGCCACGCTGCTCGAGATCCTCGGCATCGACTCGACGTCGAGCAACCAAGCGGGCGATCGCCCGATACCGCTGGTCGACAAAGGCCGCCCCATTGAAGAGTTGATCTCGTAACGCGGCTCCATGATGCGAATCTCGTTCACAACCTCGCTGCTAATCGCCTGGCTCCTCGCCGGTTCCACGGTCGCGCCTGCGCAGTTCCAACGCCCGAAGGCGGCCGATTTCGACTCGGCCGCCGGAGCTGCGCCGGCGCGACCGCAGAGAGCCAGCGCGGATAACACCGGTACGCAGGACACTGGTACGCACGACATGGTGCTGCTCCTGCCCAGCGGCCCGATGCATCTGCGAGTTGAAGTCACCGACGCGGGCAAGAGCCTCAAGGCGAAACGCCAGGAGTACATGAGCCAGCTCATGGCGAGCCTCGACGTCGATAAGGACGGCAAGCTGAGCACTGTCGAGACAAGCAAGCATCCGTTGTTTGTGACCGGCCGCCGCTTCGAAGGCAACAAATTCCTCGAGTCGCTCCGAGCGCGAAAGTCGTTCAGTGATCGCGAGCTGCAACTAGCTGTGGAACGGGCCGCCGGGCAACTGATCACCTTCCGTCAAAACAACGCGCTGGCCGAGCAAGATTTTTCGGTGTTCCACGTGCTCGACGAAGATCGATCGGGCTTGATCGAACGCGGCGAAATGCGAACCGCGGCCGCTCGAATCGCCGCTCGCGATGCCGACTTCGACCAGTGCATCACCTTTAATGAATTCCTCGACCAGGTTCAGGCCGACCCGATGGCGCTCGCTGTAAATATCACTGACGAGCCGCCGAGTTCGATCCATTCCGACATGCTTCGCGATGCGACCGAGCCCACGATCGCTCAGCGCATGGTCCGTCATTACGACACCGATCGCGATGCTCGCTTGTCGGCCAAGGAACTGGGCTGGACAGCCGAGCGGTTTCGGCCTCTCGACCTCGATCGCAATGAACTGCTCAGCGTGCAGGAGCTGGCTGGGGTCGCCCGCTCGGAGCCCGACCTATGGCTCGCGATCGAACTGAGCATGAAGGTCGACCAGTCGCTCACGATCAAAGGCGGACGGCTCGCCAAGCGCTCCGAGCAAGCTCGCAGCGATCTGGTGAGGATCAAACACGAGGCCTTTGAATTGTCGGTCGGCTATCAAGCTCGCGACGTAATGGCCGAGTCGGAGGCCAACGCCAGCGCTGCATTCAACGAGATCGACGTTGATTCCAACGGCTATCTCGACCGCGACGAAATTATGGATCACCAGCGCTTCGAACGTTACTTGTTCGATGCTATGGACACCAACAGCGACGATCGCGTCTTCGCCGACGAGATGCTCGCTTATGTGAAGGCTTACAGCGAACCGGCGGGTACGAGCTGTCAGGCGACGCTGTTTGATGCCAGCAACGGTTTCTTTCAAGTGCTCGATGACAACGCGGATGGACGCATTTCCATTCGCGAACTCAGGCAGACTGAGAACCTGCTTTTGAAGCGAAGCGATGGACGGCAGGAGCTCAATCCGTCACGGATGATGAAGTCGTACCGAATCGAGTTTCAGCGCGGCGGCGTCAGCTTGTTTGGCCGTGTGAACCGGCCGCAGGCGGAAACCCCCGAAGCTTTGCTAAAATCCCCGACCGGTCCGATTTGGTTCCAGCGCATGGATCGCAACAGCGACGGCGATCTGGTTTGGGATGAGTTCCTCGGCCCGCGCGAGGCTTTTCATCGGCTCGATAGCGACGGCGACAGCCTGATCGATGCCAAAGAAGCCGCGGCCTACGAAAGCCAACATTGAAATTTGAAACCTTAGTGTCTTGCTGTCTTGGTGGTTCCAAATTCATGAAGAACCACCAAGACACAAAGACACCAAGAAGATAAGAAGACTTAGAAAGATTCTCTCCACGCCCTCGTCTTTTGAAAGTTCTATCGATGTCGACAACAACTGATCGCGATCGAGTTTCCAAAAACGGCGATCTGGATTTGCTGGACCAGATCCAGCGCTTGCGCGAAGCCCGCGAGCGGCTGAAGCTGGAAATCGGTAAGGCGATCGTCGGCCAGCAAGACGTGATCGACTTGTTGCTGCTGGGCCTCCTGTGTCGCGGACATGTTTTGCTGCATGGCGTGCCGGGGCTGGGCAAGACATTGATGGCTCGCACGCTTTCGCAGACTTTGGATCTGAAGTTCCGCCGCGTACAGTTCACGCCCGACCTGATGCCCTCAGACATCACCGGCACCGACGTTATTGAAGAGCAAGCCGGTGGTGGTGGGCACCGTTTGAAATTTGTTCCCGGACCGGTCTTCACAAACTTTCTGTTGGCGGACGAAATCAATCGCACGCCCCCCAAGACGCAAGCCGCTCTGTTGCAGGCTATGCAGGAGCACGAGGTTTCTGCGGGCAATACGACCTACAAGCTCGATCCTCCCTTCTTCGTCGTGGCCACCCAGAATCCGATCGAGATGGAAGGGACGTACCCACTACCTGAAGCGCAGGTCGATCGGTTTATGTTTAACGTGCGGGTCAACTATCCGTCGGTCGACGAAGAAGCGGCGATCATTCGCGGAACGACCGGCGCCGAGGTGGCCGAGCCGACGGCGGTCATGTCATCAGACGACTTGCTCAAGCTGCAGCAGATCGTGCGGGCGGTGCCAGTCTCGGACGACGTCGTCATGTACGCGGCACGACTGGTCAACGCGACTCGGCCGGTGCGCGGGGCTGCGGGCAAAACCAGCGGCATCGACGCGGTTGCGAAGTACGTCACCTACGGCGCCAGCCCGCGCGCCGGCCAAGCGCTCGTGCTGGCCGGCAAGGCGCGCGCGGTTCTCGAAGGTCGCTATCACGTCGACTTCGCCGACATCCGCGCTCTGGCCCACCCGGTCCTGCGGCATCGCTTGGTCCTCAATTTTCACGCCCGCGCCGACAACGTCGATTCCGATCAAGTCATCGATATGCTGCTCGCAGCGGTGAAAGAGGAAGCAGCATGATCGCTTCGCAGCCAGCGGCCAAATCGCCCGCGCGAGGCAAGCAGGCCGGCGCGAGCGCCCCATCGTGGTTGACTCCCGAAGAACTCGCCAGTCTGAGTTCGCTCGAGCTGCGAGCACGCGGCGTGGTGGAAGGCTTCCTGCAAGGCCTGCATCGCAGTCCCTTTGTCGGCTTTAGCGTCGAGTTCTCATCGCATCGCCGCTATGGCCCGGGCGACGACCTGCGGCATGTGAACTGGAAGCTGTTTGCCAGGAATCGCAAGCTGTATGTCAAAGAGTTCGACGCCGAAACGAATTTGAATTTGTATTTGCTGGTCGACGGCAGCAGTTCGATGCACTGCAAACTGGCCGGCAGCCTGAGCAAGTTTCAATACGCAGCCACACTGGCCGCTGCGCTGGCCTGTCTGGCTTCGCAGCAGCGCGATGCGGTCGCGATGGGATTGATGGCCGACGGCATCACGGCTTACCTCGAACCTTCGGCTAAGCCGGGCCGCTGGGAAGAGTGCCTCGATATGCTCTCGATGCCGCTGAACCAAGCGGCGGAAGTCAAAGCTGTTACGTCGCTGGCCAAGTCGCTCGGACAGGCTGCCGCTCTGGCGCGCCATCGCGGCATCGTCATCGTGCTGAGCGATTTAATCGACGACGCCAGCGGCATCGCTCGCGGGCTGCAACAACTGCGGCATCGAGGGCATGAAGTGGTCGTGTTTCACATCCTCGATCCATGGGAGCGGGAGCTGCCGGCCGAAGGTCGCATTCGCTTTGCCGACCTGGAGAGCCCCGCGGAGATCACGACCGATGTCGAAAGCGTTCGCGACTCCTACAACGCGCGCATCAATGCCTGGTGCGCCGAGCTTCAAAATCTCTGCCTCCATCAGTCGATCGATCGACTGGAGGTCCTAACCGATCGGCCGCCGACGGCAGCGCTGGTCGATTACCTGGTTGCCCGCACGCGCTAAAGTCCGTTTTGCATCGCACGAGTTACCCATGGGCTTTGTACAGACAGGATTCTTGTTCACTCTGGCGGCCATTGCCGTACCGCTGCTGGTGCATCTGCTCAGCCGCTGGCAGGTCCGCCGTTTAGAGCTCGGTACGATGCACTTCCTGCAAGAAGTGATTCGCGATGCGGCTCATCGTCGACGCGTCCGCCGCTGGTTGTTGTTGGCGACCCGGTTGGCGCTGGTGGCGCTGTTGGGTTTGCTCTTCACGCGGCCGTTTTTGCCCGACGTCGATAGTCGCGATGGCAAGCGATTGCGAATCGTGCTGGTTGACCGTTCGGCCAGCATGATGATGAAAGGACAATCCGGCCGTGTGCTCGACGATGCCATCGCCGAAGCGACTAAGCTCTTTGATCAAGCTGGCTCTGATGCTACGGTCGAGGTCGCTTGGTTTGACCGCGATGTCGAACCGCTCCCCGCGGGCACATCGCGACTGACTGCGGCCAAGTCGACCTCGTCCGACACCGATTACTTCGCCGCGCTCGCTTGGGCGCGCGACCGCCTGGCCACGTCACGCAGCCCGAAAGCCGAAGTGATTTTGGTTTCGGACATGCAGCTTTCGGGGTTGTCGAGCGATTCGGCTGAGGGCGGCAAGCTCGGATTGCCGCTGAACTTTCCTAAGAATGTGCCGGTGCGGATCGTCGATGTCGGTCGACCGGCGGCGAGCAATCTGGCCATCATGGGTCTGGAGAGTCAAGCCAAGCAGCTTCCTCCCGGCGCTCCTCTGCGCATCGAAGTGACGCTGTTCAACTACGGTTCGCTGCCGGCCGAAGAAGTGCCTGCAACCGCCACGGCGGTCTGCGGCGAGAGATCGATTCGGCTGAAGAAGACAATCAATGTCGCGCCGGACCAGGCCGGAGAAGTCGCATTCGAGTTCGGACCGGTAGGCGCCGGCATCTGGGTGATCACCGTCGATATCGATGCCAGCGACGACTTGGCGGTGGATAACCGCAGGCTGACCTCGATCGAAGTAATGAAGCCCCTGCCGATTCTCGTGCTCGATCCTGGTTCTTCGGCCGAGTCGCTCTCGGCTTGCAGTTTCAACCTGACCACCGCGCTGCAAGAAACGAGCCGGCTCGAGCGCTTCGCGGGCGATCGCAGTGGCGCTGAAGTCGGCTCTGGGCTCGGCTCTGAGCCCAGCGCTGAACGCGGCGGCCCGTCCGGTTCCAGCAGCGCTCCGGCCTCGTTTAGCCGCTTCGCAGTCGAGCAGTGTTTTCTCGAAGATGCGGGAATGCCCGACTTGAGCCAAAGAAAGCCGCCGCTGGTGGTCGTGGCCGATGCCGGAGCGATGCCGGTGTCTGCGCTCGACGAGCTCGAAGAGTATGTCCGCAGCGGAGGAAGGCTGCTGGTGTTCGCTGGCCAATCGGTTGGGTCGCCGCTGTCCGATGCGTGGCTGGCCAATCAGCTCGCTCCGGGGGCTTTAGCCGCCTCGGAGCGTTCATCAGTCATGCCGTTTCGAATCGTCTCGATCGCCGAGCGCGGCTCGATGCTCGATCCGTTCCGCGATCCGCAGCACGGCGATCTGTCGCGACTGGCGTTCACATCCCTAGTTCATGCGGAAGTCGACGATACCGAGCGCGTCTTGGCATGGTTCGATGGCAAGCGTCCCGCCATCACCGAGCATGCGGTCGGCAACGGCCGCGTCGCTTGGTTTTTATCGTCGGCCGATAGTCGCTCGAGCAACTGGACGATCAGTCCGCTCTACTTGCCGCTCGTGCGCCAAATGGCTTCGGGCCTGCTCGGGCTGACCGGCGAAGGACCGATTCGCTTTCGCAATGTCGGCGACCCAGTCGGCGAGCATCAAGCCATCGCCGCCAAGCAAACGTCCCAGCCAAGCATCCAGCAGGTCGCCGATCGAAGTTCCGGTCGAAATCCTGATCGAAACGATGAGCGAAACGCTGGGCGTGACGGTCAAACGAAGACGCCGCCGAGCAAGTCCATCACCTTTGAGCAGCCCGGCTTTCAGCGCACGCGCGAAGCGCTTTTCGTCGTCAACACGTCGGCCAGGGAGTCGGATCCTGCTCGCATCGAGGCCGCCCGATTTGCCGAGCAGTGCGGACTGGTTCTCGCCAGTGAAGATGGCGAGCCCGCCGGCAAGGTCGAAGTGCAAGGCCGAAAAGAGCTGTGGCCCTGGCTGGCTGCGGCTCTGATCGTGCTGTTGGTCGCTGAGTTTGCATTGGCGAATCGAACACCCACATAACCATTTCGAGGATTGCTTCCATGCATGCACCGGCGATCACGTTTGAAGTGGCCAACCGGTTTCACAGCCTCCGCCGTCGCTATCTCTGGGCTCGCCTGGTGGCTTGCATCGGCTTCGGCTGCGCTGGGCTGCTGCTCGGCTGGATGGCGCTGGCTTTGCTCGACTACTTTTGGGAACTGCCGCTGCTCGTGCGGCGCAGTTTGACGATCGCCGGCGCTGCCTTGGTCGCAGCAGTCATTCTGTGGTAAGTCGTTCGCACGGCCAGCGATTCTCGGGCGGGGCGATTTGTCGGCCGCCTCGAGCGGCAATTCGAATTGCTGGGGCAGCGATTGCGAACGTTGCTGGAAACGGTGGAGGGCCGTTGGCTTGCACCGGAGGCGATGCTCAGCGCCCTGGGGCATCAAACGCTCGGGCGCTGGGAAACGGTTCAGCCCACTCAGGTCATTCCGAGGCAGTCCGTGGTGACGGCAATTCTGAGTGCTGGCTTGCTGGCTGCCGCAGCGGCGCTCGCTTACTTTTCTGGCCCAGAGGACTGGCGGACGGCCATACTCCGGGCCGCCGGGGCGGAAACTGCTTACACCGATTTGATCGTATCGCCCGGCGACGTGCGACTGCTGGAAGGCTCCCAAGCGTCAGTGCGGCTGGAGCTTCACGGGCGAACCGATCGCGATTGCATGCTGCGCTATCGAGATAGCGATGGCTCGGAGTGGACCGAAACCACTCTGCGGCCATCGCCCGAGTCAACCAAGCGCTTGGCTCTTTTCGTTGCTGAGCTGGGCAAGATCG
>JBQCEI010001064.1:0-3629 GCA_051960375.1 Aureliella sp.
TCGGAGTCTTGAGGACCAAAGGTCCGTAATCCCTTAGCCCAGCCCAGCAGGGCTGGGATCGCTTGCGTCCGCGACATCCCAGCCCTGCCGGGCTGGGCTAAGGGATCGCGGGCCTTTGGCCCTAAGAGCCCTCCGTTCGTAGACCTCGTTTAGGTGTTGCTGATGTCCAACGGCAACAATGTTGCGAAAAGTCAACCGTCGTGTAGAAGACCCCCTCGCAGCCTCACACAATCGCATGTGCTTGGAGTACCGCGACTTACATTCTGGTCGGAGCACTCGAGCCAAACGGCCGGTATCGCGCTTGCAACGAACGCAGCGAGTATCCACTTCGTCGATGCCAAGCTGCGAGTTGACTATGTTTCCAGCACGTATAAGTCCAGCACTATCTCTCGTCTGGCCAGCGCTCGCCCTTTTCGGCGCATCGACGCTGTGGGCGGCCGAGCCTATCGCGGCGCCGGCTGGCGAAGTCGCGCCCGTGGAACAGTTGACGGTTCATCTGGCTGATGGCCGCGTGGTGACGGGGTCGGTCGATGCGAAAACCGATGCAGAGTATTTGTGGCTGCGCCGGAGCGCCGAACAGTTCGACTTGGTCAGCGGCTATCGCTGGGAACTGGTGCTCGAAGGACGCACCGAGGAGCGAACGCTCGACCATGCACAGCTTCAGGCATGGACCGCGTCGCGAAAGCTGCCCGGGCGCAAGTTTGCTGAAATCGCGGCGAAACCCGGCGGCGAAATTCAGATGGTCAGTGCGACCGTGCCCGCCGCGCCGCCGCTACCACCGGTGAAAACGCTCGTCGTCGATGCCGAACTGGCTCAGTGGGACAAAGACGCCCAGACCGACGGACTGCGCATCATGGTCTGTCCGCTAGATGCCTACGGAAACATCTTGCCGGTCGAGGGGCACATCGAATTCACGCTGGTCTTCCAGCGCGAGAGAGTTCGACCTGGGAAGGGTTACGCCGGAGAACCGCGGTTTGTCGAAGGCGACCGGCTCACTTTTCCCGTGCGACGCGAGCACTTCAGCGCGGGACCAGCTTTTTACGAGCTGTCGTTCGACCGTTGGCATCCCGATTACGAAGTGACGCTCGCCCATCAAGGGCTGCTGCACGCGCGGCTGAGCGTGCCAGGGCAGGGGGTGTTCGAGGCGAGCGATGCGCAGGTGTGTTCGCGCGAGCTGAGCCGATTCCGAGATCAACTGCAGTATTACACGCCCGGCCGATACTTGCCGGTGGAGAATCCCAGCCGCGACGGCCGCTAAGAACTCTTCCGCCGAACCGTCTTTCGGCGGTTTTCCTTGCGTCGCTCCGGCCCGTCGTGTTGGCTCGCTTCAGCCTTGCGACGTTCTTGCTTGCGGCGGTTGCTCCGACCGCGCTTTTCGAGCAAATGTTCGAGCGATTTGGGGACGGGAATCGGGTCCATGTTTCGGTTCCTGGACTTCCTTGGTGTCTTTGTGTCTTGGTGGTGAATTCGTCTGCAACCACGAAGACACAAAGGCACGAAGGAAGAGCTGGCTTGGGGCCTGCTTTCACTGCGGTTGGATCGGCCGAATTTCGCTCGGCAGAGGAAACTCTACCGGCGGCTGGATAGTCAAGGTTGGCATATCGGCCGGCGCCGGGACGGCCGGATATTCGATAACCTCTTGCGGCTGCATCGATTCATAGGCGGGCACATACTGCTGCGCCGGTGGTGCGAATTGGGGCGGCGAGTAGGTTTGTCGGTTCCGCGGACGGACGGTGTAACAGGGCAGCTTGGGCTCGAAGCGAGTGCGGTCGACCTGCTGCAGGTCGCCGTACAATAGCGGCGTTTGCGCTTGCTCGACATCTTGGGGATCGAGCGTGCGGCAACCCGGCGCGTCGGGAACGATACGCGGCACGAGCGTGATGATGATCTCGTTCCGCTCGCGAGTCACTTCGCGCCGCTGGAACAGCCAACCGACCAGCCACAGGTCGCCCAGAACCGGAACCTTGCTGCGGCCGTCGTTGTCGGTTTCCTTGATCAGACCACCGATCACGATCGCCTCGCCATCAGCCAGCAGCACCCGCGTTTCGACTTCGGTCGTTTCGCTCTCCGGGAGATTGGTCGTCGGATTGATGCGACCGGTCGATACCTGCGGGGCGACTCTGATCAGTATCTGGCCGTCGGCTGTGATCGATGGCAACACGGTGAGGATCACGCCGACATCGAGAAAGTTGACACTCTGCAGCGTGCTCGTTTGAGTCGTCGTCGAAAGCAAGTAACCGATCTTGCCACCGACCTGCATGTGAGCTTCTTGGTTGTTGAGCACGGTGACCTTCGGCGAAGCCAGCGTCTTGGCGTCGGTCGTCGATTTCAACGCTTCGAGCAACGAGTCCAGATCGCTGCCTTGCAGGCGGATCATCGACGCCGGCGCGGTGCCTGAGGCCAGGCCGGCCGTGCTGACTGTGACGTCGGTATGCGCTATATGCAGAATCTCTTTGAAGTTCACGCCGTGGCGGCAGTTGTCCTTCAGCGTTACCTGCAGCACGTGGGTTTCGATCTGCACTTGTCTGGGAGCCGTATCGGCCTGCATCAGGTACTGTTCGATGCGATGCACGTAGTCGGGCAAGTCTTCGACCACCAGTTGCTCATGCGTGCGGCGGTGATCGGTCGGTACGGTGGCCGTGATGAACGACTGACCGACCGGTGAGAGTAATCCTTGCACGACTTTGTCGGCATCGGTGGCCGACATGTAGTTGAGCGAGAAAACTTGTACCTGTCGACCTTGAACTGCCGGCGAAGATTTTTTGTCGCCCGACATCTTCGAGATGATGATGATGTTGCTGCGGCGAGCCCAGGTGTAACCGTTGGTGGCCAAAATCGCATCGAGCGCATCTTCCAGACGAGCATTGGTGATCTTGACTGTGATCTGCTCGGTGACGTCTGCCCCGGTGACGATGTTCAGACCATGTTGCTCGGCGATCAACGACAACACGGTGCTCAGCGGCGCGTCGCGAGCGGTCAGCGACACCAGATCGCTCGCCATCGAGAGTTCGACATTCTCGACGCCGCTGCCTGCAGCGGGCATGCGCAGCCAGCGGCCGCCGGCCGGCTGCTGGATGGGCATTTGATTGGGCGGACCACCAAGCGGCCCTCCAGGTGGCCCTCCAGGTGGCGCTCCCTGAACTCCGTCCGGAGGCTGCACGGGCAATTGCACTGGCAACTGCACCGGCGGCGCTGCGACGAGCTCGGGAGCGGGCGGCGGGCCAGCCGGCTGCACCGGAGCTGGCAATGCATCCTCAGGCTGGGCACGCTGCGTATGAGCGGTCAACATCGCCGGCACGCGGCCGCTCATTGCCGTCGGCAGCGAGGCTGTGCCTGCGGCCGGCAGCCGGTGTTGCGGCGGCAATTGCTCGATCAGCCCATGGTCCAGCGGAGCGGCTGCGCTCGAGTGCAGCAGAGCGCTGGTCGCAGACCGCGCTGAAGTGGGCGGCTGCTGTTGAAACTGCGAGGGCGGCGGATACTGAGGAACAGCTTGATGCGGAGCGCTAGTTCGATAAGGCGAGCCCGGCGGCTGAGCCGCAGCGGAGCGCGAAAGCTGCGACGTGCAGCTGCACGCCGCCAGTAGCATAGCCGCCATCAGGCGTCGGCGACGCTCGCGCTGCCGGCCTAAC
>JBQCEI010001065.1:0-2002 GCA_051960375.1 Aureliella sp.
TTACGCGTCGGGTTACAACTCTCGAACCGCGGCTTACGCGTCGGGTTCCAAAAGCCGCGCAACCTCAAACGATAAGCGCCGGACGATTCAGCGCATCACCGTCACCCAATAGCAACCGGCTAAGATCAACACCGCCCCGACGAGTTGCCCGGCGGTGAACGTCTCGCCAAAGAAGTACACGCCGCCGGCGGCGATCAGCACAGGGACGCATATCTGAAACGCGCCCCCGACAGCCACGGTCAGGTGCCGAAACCCTTCGGTCATCGCCAATTGCCCGATCGTCGCACTGACGCCCGCCAAGACGAGCACGGTGACGCTCCCCAAGCCGATCGAATGCTGCTGCATTTCATACAGTGCAAAGGGCAAGCAACCGGCGAGCACGTAGATGCACTGAGAGGCGTAGATCGCGCCGGTCGATTGCGTGCGTGTTAGCTGGCGAATGACGATCACCGTTCCAGCGGCTGCCAAGGCGCCCAGCACGGCCCAGGCTTCATACCATCCGAACTGCGCGAGCTGAGCGGGCGAAGCGACCAGCATCATCAGCCCGGTCAGCGCCAGCGCGTTTCCGATCAGCTTTCCGGCGCCGAAAGACTCTTGGAAAACCCAGACGGCCATGAGGGCGGCGATCACCACGTAGGTATTGCTGATCAGCGTCGCCTTGCCCGGTCCCAGCTCGGGGATCGTAAAGTAGTAGGCGACCGTGCCCAGCACGCCCAGCAGGCCTCGCGTGGCCAGCATGCGGTCGGCCATCGCTCGCCGAAAATCCACCCGCTTGTCTGCCCGTAAAGCGGTTGCCACGATGGCCATCCCTACGGACGCTCGAAAGAGCAACGCCACCCATGGGCTGACGTTCGAGTCCGCCAGCGACTTCAGCGTAAGCGAGTTGACGCTGAAACACACGATCGAGACCAGCATGCAGATCGTGCCCCAGCGCGAGTCATGGGCTGGCGACTGGGCAGGCTCTGCAATTCGGTTCATCGAAGCGAACGTCTCTGGAATTCCGGTCGGAGGCCACTTTAAGGAAGAGACATTCTACCGCGACGGCGGTTCGGGCAAGTTGCCTTGCAGCATCCGCGGCTGTTAGGGCCAAAGGCCCGCGATTCCTTAGCCCAGCCCGGCGGGCTGGGATGCCGGGGACGCAAAGCGATCCCAGCCCGCTCGGCTGGGCTAAGGGATTACGGACCTTTGGTCCTCAAGACTTCGATCAGTTCAGCTCAATGGCCACACTCGAGTGTCAAAACTCATCAGTTCGCGGTCCCTAAGAGACGCAAATACGCAAGACAACCGCTTTGCGCAAAAGGACGCGGTAGGTCACCGCACGGCTGACGGCCTCTAGCGCTCCGATTCGGTACGAGTAGTCGGGGCGGTATTCCCGGTCGAGCGGTTGAGCTGGCGTTGTTGTTGCCTTATGGCGGCGTTGCGGGCCGACTGTACTGCGACGAACATCCCGCCGATGGAGACGCCGAGCACCACATTCAGGATCAAGCCCGATAACGCATGTCGCGCAACCCGGCGGTATGAGAACGCGAGAACCAGACCGATCAGCGAAACAAGGAAGCCGGCAATGACACAGCCGATAAAGATCAAAGCCCCAACGGCGCCGAACGAGCTTGCAAGAAAATTGATTAGGATCGTGGCCAGCAGCCCACAAAGCGGCAGCTTCCACGACCAGCTCGCTAGGATCGATTTCGATTCGTCATAGCGTCTCGATCGATCCGCCGGGATGGCGGTCGCGCTGGGCTGGTACGGATTGGTCATGGCGGCGTGGCCCCTCGAGTGGTCGGTCACTTCATCATAACACGATCGCGCGATCAGGCACGCCGGCGAGGTTCCAGTGTGACTTCCGACCGGGAACGTCGATTTCCATAGAGCATTAGCAATCCCCAAGCCGCCGCGGTTGATCCCAGCGGAACGAGCATCGAGCCGCCAGGCTGCGGGACCGCGCTGAACGCCGACGAGATCAGAAAAAGGGACACTGCAAATACGCCGCCAAGCACAAGCA
>JBQCEI010001066.1:0-5080 GCA_051960375.1 Aureliella sp.
AAGGCGGTAAGGACGGCCTTCTCCATCACGGTGTTCAGCTTGATCGAGTCGTCCAGGTCGGTGCCTGTCAGCCGCACGACGCTCACCGCGATCGCCCCTTCCGAAAGTCGCGGCACAAACTCAGAACCCAGGTTCGGCGCGATCGACTTCGGGCTCGTAGTCGACAGTTCGGTCGTGATGGTGGAGAACTGCGTGCGGCATCTCGCACACGGACTGCAAGGCCGCAGCCGACTGCAAGTGATTCGCGACGCGGCGGTCGAGGTACGCAAGCCGACGATGTTCGGCGAGCTGATCATCATGATCGTCTACTTGCCGATCCTGACGCTCGAAGGAGTCGAGGGCAAGCTGTTTCGCCCGATGGCGCTGACGGTCATCATGGCCCTGGCTGGCTCGATGGTCCTGTCGCTGACGCTCATGCCGGTGCTGGCAAGTCTCTTGCTGCCCGCGCGCATCCGTGAGACCGAACCGCTGCTGGTCCGGATCCTCAAGCGACTGTACGCGCCGGTGCTGCGTTTCACTATGCATCACAAGACGGCCGTCATCGGCTTTGCACTACTGCTCCTGGTCAGCGTCTTTGGTTTGATCGCTCCGAACCTGGGAAGCGAATTCGTGCCGAGGCTTTCCGAAGGAGCCATCACGCTGAATGTCGTCCGCTTGGCCGGCACGAATCTCGACGAAACGATTCGCTACAACACGCGCATGGAGAAGGTGCTGCTAGAAAAATTTCCCGACGAGATCGCGCACGTGTGGAGTCGCGTCGGCACCGCCGAAGTGGCCACCGATCCGATGGGCACCGAACTGACCGACCTGTTCATCACGCTGCGGCCGCGCGAGCGGTGGAAACTCGCGAGCTCACAAGCTGAATTGACGCAGCTGGTCGAGCGCGAACTGCGCGACTTGCCCGGTCCGCGTCTGGCTTTCTCTCAGCCGATCGAGATGCGCATGAACGAGATGGTCTCGGGCGTCCGCGCCGACGTGGCGGCGATTCTTTACGGCGACGATCTCGAGGTGATGGTCGAGAAGGCTTCAGAGATCGAAAGGCTAATGAAAAAGATTCCCGGCGCGACCGACGTGCGCGTCGAACAATTGACCGGTCAACCGGTGCTGCAAATTCGCCTCAAACAAGACGAACTGGCGCGCTATGGCATCGCTGCTTCGCAAGTCATGGAGCTGGTCCGTTCGCTCGGCAGCCGCCACGTCGGCGAAGTGTACGAAGGACAGCTGCGTTTCCCGCTGGTCATCCGCTTGCCCGAGCGAACCCGCGCCGGAGCGGCGGCCATCGCTTCGATCCTGGTGTCGACGGCCGATGGCCAGCGCATTCCGCTCTCACGGCTGGCCGCGATCGAGCGCGTCGAGGAACCCAACACGATCAAGCGCGAGTGGTACCAGCGGCGGATCACGATCGAAGCCAACGTCCGCGGCCGCGATCTGGGCAGCTTTGTCGCCGAAGCCCGCCGAACGATCGAGCAGGATGTGCCCCTGCCGCCCGGCCGCTATCGCGTCGAATGGGGTGGACAGTTCGAGAACCTGCAGCGTGCTCAGCGGCGATTGATGATCGTCGTCCCGGTTGCCTTGTTGCTGATTCTTGCGTTGCTCTACATGACCTACGGCAGTTGGATCGATTCGCTGCGCGTGTTTACCGGAGTTCCCTTCGCGTGGATTGGCGGCGTTATCGCCCTGTGGATGCGCGACATGCCTTTCTCGATCTCCGCGGCGGTCGGGTTTATCGCGCTGTCGGGCGTGGCGGTTCTCGATGACATGCTGCTCGTATCGACGATACGCGGGCTGCGCCGCCGCGGCCGCTCTTTGGACGCGGCGGTGGAAGAAGCTGCGATGATGCGGCTGCGCCCGATCTTGATGACGACCCTCGTGGCGAGTCTCGGCTTTGTGCCGATGGCGTTCAGCACCGGCATGGGCGCCGAGGTACAGCGGCCGCTGGCCACCGTTGTAATCGGCGGAGTGTGCAGCGCGATGATCATGAGTCTGCTGGTGCTCCGCGTCCTCTACGTCGTTTTCAACCGGCCCACGCAAGGCGATCACCGTAGCGAAGACGATGACGACCGGGGCGACCAGCCCATTCCAAGTGATTTACCGTCCGAACCAGAACCCAGGCACGCGTCTGAGCTGGTGTCGGTTTAGTTTTTCCCTTCGCAAGTCGGCTTAAGCGCCGAAAAGAGGAACCGATTGATGAAGTTTTTGCTCGAGTCCCACGCGTGGATGTTGGCGATGTGCCTGGCCGCTTTTGTCGGCCTGACCGGATGCGACTCCGCGACGAAAACCGGTGACGCTCAAGCCAATGCCACGGCTGCTCACGACGAACACGATCACGCTGACCATGACCACAATGAAGAAGCTCATGAACATGGCGAGTGGTGGTGCGCCGAGCATGGAGTGCCCGAGGAAGAGTGCGCTCAGTGCGATAAGTCGCTAGTGGCCAAGTTCAAGGAAGCCGGCGACTGGTGCGACAAACACAATCGCCCCGACTCGCAGTGCTTCATCTGCCACCCTGAGAACTTCGAAAAGTTCGCCGCGCGGTATGAAGCCAAGTACGGCGAGAAGCCTAAGATGCCTACTGAGTAGGTCGCTGATTTTTTAACGCAGAGACGCGGAGATTGGGACGCGGGGGACGCAGAGGAGAAATCTCCTCCGCGTCCTCCGCGGTAAAATCTTGAAAAGAGGCACAAGATGGCTTGGCGTCAGTGGTACGATGCTCTCGAGAAACCGAGTTGGACGCCCGAGCCGGCTACGATCGGGCTCATCTGGCAGATTCTCTATCCGATCATCTTCATCACGTTCGGCATCGTCTTTGTGCAGGCACTGCGTGGGCGACTGCCTTGGAGAGTCGCCCTGCCCTTTGCGATCAATTTCTTAGCGAACGTCGCCTTCACGCCGATCGAGTTCGGCCTGCGCAACTTGCCGCTGGCGACGGTGGACATTCTGATCGTGTGGGTGACGATCGTGTGGATGATGGTCGCAGTCTGGCGACACTTGTGGTGGATCGCCGTCGCCCAGCTGCCGTATCTCATCTGGGTATCGATCGCGACCGTGCTGCAGATATCGATCACCTGGATGAATGCTGGTTAGCCTAGTTTTATCTTGGTGTCTTCGTGTCTTAAGAATGTGATTGAGTTCAGAGTATGTCGCGGCCAAATAGTCGCTCCACCACTGTCGGCACATCCTGGTGCCCATGGGCTACCAAGATAATTGCCGTTTTCCGCTTTGGTCGTAGTCCTGAAGTATTCGTTGGCGCAGGCCCGCGAAATCTGCATTCCGCAATTCCCCTCTGTCGGCCTCGTCCACTGAATCTTTGACCGCTTGTCGCATTTGTTGATACTGGTCGAGAACGGGAAGGGTAATCCGCAGAATGTCGCTCACGAGCTCTTGTTCGTTCGCGTAATCGCCACGAGCGATCGCTGAGGCAACTTGCGGCTGTAATTCTGCAGGTATTTCGACGCTCATAATGGACACCAACTGAAAACAAAGGCAACAGAACAAAGGCGACGCTACGCCAACAAACCTTGGACCACTTCGCCATGCACGTCGGTCAGGCGGTACTGGCGGCCTTGGTAGCGGAAGGTCAGTCGCGTGTGGTCGATGCCGCACAGGTGCAAGAGGGTCGCTTGCATGTCGTGCACGTGCACCGGATCGGCGGTGATGTTCCAGGCGAAGTCGTCGGTCGAGCCGTAAGTCATGCCCGGCTTGATGCCGCCGCCGGCCAGCCACCAACTGAAGGCTTTGCCGAAGTGGTCGCGGCCGCGCGGCTGAGCCGGATCGCCTTGGCCGAACGGCGTGCGTCCGAACTCGCCACCCCAGATGACCAGCGTGTCATCGAGCAAGCCGCGTTCTTTGAGATCCATCACCAGCGCGGCTGACGGCCCTTCGGTGTCAAAGCACTGCGCTTCCAGCTGCGTGTAGAGGTTGTTGTGCTGGTCCCAGCCGGCGTGCATCAGCTGCACGAAACGCACGCCGCGTTCGAGCAACCGCCGGGCAATGAGACAGTTGTTGGCAAAGCTTCCCTTGGCCAGCACGTCAGGGCCGTAGCGCTCGAGCGTCGCTTGCGATTCGTTTGCGAAATCGATCAGGTCCGGAACGCTCGACTGCATCCGGAAAGCCATCTCGTACTGCGCGATGCGGGTGTCGATTTCGGGATCGCCGTAGTCGGCCAGATGAGCGGCATTCATCGCTGCGATGTCGTCGAGCAACGCTCGCCGCGCCGCGGGGCTGACTCCCGGCGGATTGGTCAGGTACGGCACGGGGTCGCCCGTGTTGCGGAATCGCACGCCTTGGTAACGGCTCGGCAGAAAGCCGCTGCCCCAGTAGTAATCGAAGAACAACTGGCCGCACGTCTTGCCTTTGTCGCTGGAGGTCATGACGACGAAGGTAGGCAGATTATCTGTCTCGCTGCCCAGGCCATAAGCCAGCCAGGCGCCAAAGCTGGGCCGCCCCGGCACCTGAGCGCCGGTGAGGAAAAAGGTTACGCCCGGCGCGTGATTGACCGCTTCGGTGTGCATGCTGCGGACGACGCAGATGTCGTCAGCGATCGAGCCGACCTTGGGCAGCATCGTGCTCAGCTCGATACCGGCCTGGCCGTAGCGCTTGAACGGCTTGATCGCCGGCACGCAGGGCCACTTGCCATAACCGCTTGACATGGTCGACAGCCGCGTCATGCCGCGGACCGAGTCGGGAATGTCTTTGCCGGCCATCTCGCGCATGACCGGCTTGGGATCGAACAGGTCGACGTGCGACGGCCCGCCCCCTTGCCACAGCATCACGACGCGCTTGGCTTTCGGGGCAAAGTGTGGCAGGCCGGGCAAACCGGCCGCTCCTGTCGGCTGTGCTGCGCTCGCTCCATCGGCCTGAAGAAGGCTCGCCAGCGCCGCCATGCCCACGCCGCTGGCCGCTCGTCCGAAGAGCTGGCGGCGGGTTACGCGAGCCGCGTTCTCGCTAGCAACACTTGAAGTCCAATCCGGCATAGAAGCAATACAACCAGTTTTGAAGGTGGGAAAGGGGGCCCTTTATTATAGTCGTTTTTTAACGCGGATAAGAAAATATCGCGGTGTAATAAATTTGTGTTTTCTAG
>JBQCEI010001067.1:0-6535 GCA_051960375.1 Aureliella sp.
GTCACACCATGTTCGATCGCGAGATCGGCCAAGTCGATCTCGATAGCGACGCGACTTATCTGCCGTACAACCGCTTGGACCGTTTGACCAAGGAATTGTTCGACGGCGGAGACTTGAGCGCCGTCGCATCGAAACGCCCTGCAGGATTTTTTGAGCGCTGGCTGGCCGATCCCAGCCAGATCAACGCCCATCACCGCATGCCGACGACGGCGCTCGGCCAGCTCGAGCGCGCCGACGTAGCGTTGTACCTCGCCTCGCTCACCGGCTCGGCCGATCAACCGCGGTTATCGACCTCGGAGCCCGAAGCGCCTGAGGGCAACGCGGTTCGCGGCAAAGAATTGTTGGCCGCTCATCGCTGCGGCGCCTGCCACAAGCTGCCCGCTGCGCTCGGCGAATTCAAGCCGCTGGAGAAATCGCTGAGCAGCCAAAGCCGCTGGGACGTGGGCTGCTTGGCTGCGCCTGACGCATCGCGACATGTGCCCGGCTTTCAGCTCACCGCCGGTCAGCGGCGGGCGCTGAAAGTTTACTGGACTGCATCGCACCGCGCGTCGACGCAATCCGCTAATGCCGCTGCCGCGAATGCGCAAGGTTCACCGGTCGCGCCCCCTTCTGACTTGCTGCTGGCGCAGAAGAACTGCACCGCTTGTCACGCGCGCGGAGCGGGGCAAGGCATTGCGCCCCGGACGGTGCAGCTGGTCTCGGTGGAGAGCGACTTGGCGGCGCTGTTGCCCGCTTTGCAGCCGCCGTCGCTGACCGGCGTCGGCGACAAGCTGCACGAGCCGGCGCTCCGAGCTGCGATCGAGCAGAGCGAACCGTCGCGACGACCGTGGTTGGAAATCCGCATGCCGAAATATGCGCTCGACGCAGCAGAGCGCGATCAGTTGATCGCCCACTTCATCGCTCGCGATCGCATTCCCGAGCGTCCGTCTCATCATCAAGCTCTCGAAGACGATGTCGTCACGCGAGCCGCTGCGGGGCGGCTGGTGACTTCGGAAGGCTTTGGTTGCCAGAGCTGTCATCAAATCGGCAAACAGCTTCCGCCGACTGTGGCTCTCAATGCCCGCGGCACCGACCTGACGATGCTGGGCAACCGCATACGCCGCGAGTGGTTCGATCGCTGGGTTCGCAATCCGGTGCGGATCGTTCCGCGGATGGAGATGCCGGCGATTCAAACGCCCGTTCACGGCGTGCTCGGCGACGACCTCGACCGGCAAATCGATTCGGTTTGGGAAATGCTCAACACCGAAGGTTTTCAACCGCCGACTCCAGCGCCGGTGCGCATCGTTCGAGGACACAACCATCCGGGCAAAACGGAACCGGCCCACGTGCTGACCGACATCCTCGAGACCCCTTCGCAAGTGTATCTGCGTCCGCTGATCGCCGGCTTAGGAAACCGCCACAACATTCTCTTCGATTTGGAGAAGGGAGAACTGGGCCAGTGGTGGATCGGCGATACGGCTCGCGAATTGACGCGCGGCAAATCGTGGTACTGGGAACTCGGCGGTCAGCCGCTGACGCAACAGCTCGGTGCGCTGGCACGATTGCAACTGCGCGATGCGGCGAACCGTCAATGGTTGCCGCAGCCGAGCGAGCAGTTTGCCGTGCAGTTCGATGCGCTCCGGCACACCGCGGCAGGCATTATCTGGAGCGGCCGCATCACGTTTGGTCACCAGTCCGAGCAGCGCGTCGTGCCGGTCGAGCTCACGATCGAACCGCTCTCGAAAATATCGATCGCCACGAGCGGCATCGCCGTGACGCTGAGCGCCGATCTACCGAGCGATTTCGCGCTGGTCCTCGAATTCGATCCGCTCGCTGGAGAACTTCATGAAAACAAAGTTGAAGGGAATAGTTCGTCGGCTAGTTGGACCTCCTCGATCGATCCGCGATCGCAGATGACGATGCGCGCCGTCGGTGGCAAGCTCGCTCGCGCCGATGCCCGCGAGCTGCGTCTCTCGCCGTCGGCCGGTGGCGAACGTTTGCGAGTGGCAATCGACTTGGAAACCGGTTGGTCGGTCGACGAGTTTATCGATAGCGACTTGAGCCAGACGTCCAGCGCCGCGTCAGCCGAGCAGACCGAGCCGATCAAGCTCGACGTCGTGCCAGGCTTTGAAGCGATTCAGTTACCACTGCCGCGCACCGAAATGCCGACAGCCTTTGCATGGTATCGCGGCGATTTGATCGCTGCGTCGCTCAAGGGCCGGGTGCTGCGCGCGCGGGACCGCGATGGCGACGGGCTGGCAGAAACTTGGGAGCCGCTGAGCGACGACCTGCCGGCACCATACGGAGTGGCAGCTGGGCAAGACTGGATCGACGTCGTGGCGAAATTCGGAGTGCTGCGGCTCACCGAACCGAGCGCAGCGGTGGCTGAAAAAGTTGCCGGCTTGCCGTGGTCGATGCGCGTAGTCGCCGACGGCTGGGGATATACGTCGGACTATCACGACTGGGCAGTCGGTCTGACTCCCGATGGCCATGGTGATTACTTCGTCGCTCTTCCCTGCCAACAGGACGATCGCAGCCCGAGCGCGGCCAAGCTGCGCGGGACGGTTCAGAAACTGATTCCGCAAACGCCCACCACTGAAAACCCGCGAGAGTTTCGGCTCGAGACTAACTGTGCGGGCCAGCGGTTTCCGATTGGGCAAGCCTTCAACAAACAGGGAGACCTTTTCGGCACCGACAACCAAGGCAACTACAACCCGTTTAACGAACTGAACCACTTGCAAGCGGGCAAGCGTTACGGCTTTATCAACAAGCTCGAGAATCGTCCCGGTTTCAATCCACCGCTCGAATCGCCGGCGATCAATCTGCCACACCCGTGGACGCGGAGCGTTAACGGCATCTGCTTCCTCGACACGCCGGCGAGCGCGGGATCGGAAAGCCGGTTCGGACCGTTCGAAGGGCATTTGATCGGCTGCGAATACAACGGCTTGTCGCTCATTCGCATGTCGCTCGAGAAAGTCGACGGAGTGTATCAAGGCGCGGCGTACCTGTTCTCGCGCCCACCGGCCGATGGCGAGCCAACGTTCGAAGGCCCGGTCACGTGCGCGGTCGCTCCTGACGGCGATGTGTATGTCGGCAGCATCCACGACAGCGGCTGGGGCGGCGGGCAGAACACCGGCTCGATCGTCCGCCTCCGGCCGGGTAGCCAGTGGCCGCTGGGGATTGGCACAGTACGCGCAATGAAGGACGGCTTGAGCATCGAGTTCACCGGCGAGGTCGACTCGAGCGCGGCGGCCATGCCAAGCAATTACAGCGTGCGTTCGTATCGCCGCGTCTCGACGCCTGCCTACGGTGGCTCGGATCAGGACGAACGCCAAGAGCAGATCCAAGCCGTGCGCGTCGCGCCGGACCGGCGTCACGTCGAACTGAAGCTGAGCGAGCTCAGAGAAGATTGCGTGTACGAACTGCGGATCGGCTCGGTAGCCGCCGCCGGCCAGAAGCTCTTCCCCAACGAAGCGCATTACACGATGAAGCGCGTACCGAAGTAAGACGCGGCGCAACCTCCGCGTCCTCCGCCGTAAAAAAAGGACTGTGAGGAGCCCGATGATGAACACCAACCCGCGAAGAGCTTTCACGCTCGTCGAGCTGTTGGTGGTGATCGCCATCATCGGCCTGCTCGTCGGTTTGCTGTTGCCGGCGGTGCAGGCGGCTCGCGAAACAGCTCGCAGTCTTACTTGCCGCAATAACTTGAGACAGCTGGGGCTCGCGCTGCACAACTACGAAAGCGCTCATCGATCGCTTCCGCCGGGACGCGGCGCGCCGCTGCCTCGCGCCTTCTCGCTGTTTCCCTACGTTCTGCCGCAGCTCGAGCAAACCAATCTCTACCAGCGCATCGATTTCTCGCAAGCGCCGGTCAGCTTCGCAGTCGGACCGACGCAATACGACGGCTCGGCCAATAAGCCGGTCGCCGATACGCCGCTGCCGCTGCTGCTCTGCCCGAGCGATATCTATGGCGGTCATATTCCGGGGCTCGAGTTCGCGGCGACCAATTACGCGGGCAACGCCGGCTCGGGCTTGTATCAGCTCGGCACACTCACTGGCGGCGACGGCGTCTTTTTTCTCAATTCGCAGACCCGATTCCGCGATCTGACCGACGGCACTTCGCAGACGGCGGCGATCGCCGAACGCACGCTTGGCTATGGCGATGGACCGCCCAGCTCGTCATACGAACTATGGAAGCGCGGCATCATCGAACTGGCCCCGGGCACCGATCCCACGGTGGCCAACTGCCGGCAAGTCTATACGCCCAATTCGCCGTGGAATACCGAGCGCGGCGGCAAGTGGTTGCTGGGCAACTACGGCAACACGCTTTACAACCACTATTCCGGCCCGAATCCCGACCAGAGCGATTGCATGAACATCCAGCAGCAGAAAGCGGAGATGGCTCCGTACAGCATGCATTCGGGCGGCGCGTACGTCGTCTTCTGCGACGGGCACGTCAACTTCATTGGCAACGGTATCGATCTGGTGACCTGGCGAGCGCTCGGTTCGCGCAGCGGCGGCGAAGTGGTTGGAACGGTTGATTGATCGATTGATCAAATCGAGCACAACTCTTTTCCTGTCTCCCCCTCGCTTACGCGTATTGAAGTTGCCGACTTCTCGGTGTGGCACTGGCTATGCCAGTGTCTTCTGCTTCGAAGTTTGAAACATCAGAAGAGCTGGAAAGCGTTCCAACGCCACTCCAACCCCCACGGAAAACTTTTGCAACATAGTCCGACATCGGGAAGCGGTCCGGCTCATAAACGCCATAAACTTCGAAAAAGAGCCACTGGCAGAGCCAGTGCCACACAGAAAAGCGCAAACGCGCAACTTCCAAACTGACGCGTCGGGTTACAAGAACAACGCAGCCGCGGGTTCATTTGCCGCTAGTTTCCGCTAGCCATGCAGCCGCGCGGGCGGCCTGGGCGTCGTCGCCGATGCGGACCAGGCGGGTGCGGGCTTGCTCGAGCGCTGCGGCGGCGCGATGCGGATGTTGGCGATGGTTCGCTGCGATGCGCAACCACTCGCCGATCGCGAGGTCCGTTTTGTCGACGCGCGCAAAGCGTTCGGCCATGAACTCGCTCGGGCCAAGTTGCAAAGGCAAGAGCAGCGAATCGCGAGCTTGCAGCCAACGTCCCATCTCACCGGTCGTCAGCGACGGCGGAGTGGCCCGCCACAGTTGCATCGCCGCCAACCGCTGCAGCAACTTCGATGGACTGGCCTGAATCTTCTGCAGACGCTGCTTGGCCGCATCGCTTTGATCGGTCAGCAACAACCAGCTTGCCCCGAGCAAACCCGCGTAGTCGTCGCTCTGCACCAACCACTCGCGAGCCGCTTTCTCGAGCGGCGGAGTCAGTTCGCGCGAAGTCCAGTTCAGTGGAATGGTGGCGACGAGAAAATCAGGCGGCGATTGTTGCATGAGCAGCAGGAACAGTTTGCCAGCCAGTTCCGGCTTGCCGACCGCCTCGGCCGACTCGACCAGCTCCGATAGCAGGATGCACTGCTGCCACCTCGGAATGCCGCCGGCCCGCAGGATCTCGTCGTTCTCCTTGAGCGCTTCGGCGTAGTGCTGCTCGGCAAACCGCGCATGCGCTGCGGCGGCGGCGGGACTGTCCCAAGCGACTTCGATGTGTTCGATGCGGTCGCTGGTCAGTTTGTGCGTCTTGCCCTCGGCCGTGCGCATCTCGAGCGCTTGCTGGTCGAGCTTTTCGATCTTCCCGAGCAGCGTGATCGCCGGCGGCGGGTTCCATGGATTGACCGCCCGTGGCAATGCCGGCCCATAAATCACGCGATCCTGCGATGGCGTTTCAGCTGCACCGCTCTGCGCACACGCCGGCGGGCCGGCAACATTCCCTGCCACGAGTATGCACAGTACGAAGAAGCCGTTTGCCGCTGCTCCCCCAAATCCCTTCATCACCCTCTCCGCGCCCTCCGCGTCCTCCGCGGTAAAAAACAGAATCTTCAAGCCAGCTCGTCAGCATCGTGCAGCGCCGCGGCCGCGACATCCGACTCGGTAGTATCGCACACGATCGCTCCGTCGCGAAGGACGAGGTTGCGGCGCACGCGTCGAGCGATTCCCAGATCGTGCGTCACCAGAATGACCGTCAAACCGTGCTCTGCGTTCAGCTGGCCGAACAGGTCGATGATTTCGCGGCTGGTCCGCGAATCAAGGTTCCCGGTCGGCTCGTCGCCCATCAGGATGCTCGGATTGGCCGCCAGCGCGCGAGCGATCGCCACGCGCTGTTGCTGACCCCCGGAGAGTTGTCCGGGGTGATGATCGTGGCGATCGGCCAAGCCGACCAATGCCAAGACGTCGATCGCTCGGGTGCGTCGCTCGCGGGCGGTCATCGCCGGCCCGTACAGCAGCGGCAGCTCGACATTCTCGAGCGCCGACGTTCGCGCGAGCAGATTGAAGTTCTGGAAGACGAAACCGATCTGCCGATTGCGAATCCGCGCCCGCTCGTCGCGCGACATGTCGACCACTTCTTCGCCGGCCAGCCGATAACTGCCGCTGGTCGGACGATCGAGGCAGCCGAGCGTGTTCATCAGCGTGGACTTG